>JBPCXM010000630.1:0-5639 GCA_051008535.1 Pseudomonadales bacterium
ATTTCAACGCGTCGCCGTCCACGCGATATTGCCAAAGGGCACGCTCAAGTCGGTTCAGTGACGCGACAGCTAGACTATCCGCCACGCCTGGCGCTGGCCCAAACTCCCACACCACTGCATCCGCTGCGGCGTTTTTGTGCACGGCATGACCTTCCTCTTATCTGGCTAAAACGCGATGATCTGACCGGGTCGGTGTTGGGGGGCAATAAAATCAGAAAGCTGGAATTCACTTTGGCACAAGCGCAACAGGAAGGCTGCGACGTGTTGCTAACTTGCGGCGGTGTGCAATCCAATCATTGCCGCGCTACCGCCTTACTGGGTGCACAATTGGTTTTCGACGTGCATCTTATTCTGCGCGGCGAGGAACAAACCCCGGCAGACGGCAACCTGCTGCTCGATCAGTTGGCTGGTGCGACAATCAGCTATCACACCGCGGCCGATATTCAAGCGAATCTAGACGATATTTTTGCGCATCTAATGCAAGAGTATGCGGAGCAGGGACGCAAGCCATTCGTGATTCCCATAGGCGCCAGCGACGCCATTGGGGTTTGGGGTTATATCGCCGCCTGTGAAGAGCTCGCCAATGATTTTGCAACACATGCAATTCAGCCACGCCATATTGTTAGTGCCACGGGTTCTGGCGGCACGCAGGCAGGCTTGACTGCCGGCTCCTACCTGTTTGACTTAGGCGCGCAGGTGTGGGGTATTAATGTCTGCGATGACGAGGAGTATTTCCTTCAAAAAGTTGGCAGTGACTTACGCGATTGGCAACAGCGTTACGACGTCAGCATCGACCTCGAGCAGTTACCCATTAGAGTCATCGATGGTTATGTCGGTGCAGGTTACGCTAGAGCGAGCGACTCAGTCCTAGAAACGATTCATGAGTTGGCCCGATTGGAGGGTATCGTCTTCGACCCGGTTTATACCGGTAAGGCATTTGCCGGGATGGTGCAGGAGTTGCAAGCCGGACGCTTTGGTGACGGTGACTGCGTATTTATCCATACTGGTGGTGTGTTTGGTTTGTATCCGTATAAAGAGCAGTTAAGGAATATTTTATAAAATAGCGATAACTATCTAATAAAAATAAATTTATTGTCAGTTGACTACGTCTCGTAACAAAAATTAACTCGTTTGCTGACGCTGGTAAATAAATCGTAAGCAATCGTATCCGCAAAACTTGCAACTTCGTTCGCTAATAAGTCTTTCCCCCACAACACCACGCTGTCGCCCACTGCATATCGAGGGTGATCGGTGAGATCGACTGTGATCATGTCCATGGAGACACGCCCGACCATGGGCGCTCGTACGCCATTCAATAGTACCGGGGTGCCGTTGCGTGCGTGGCGCGGATAACCGTCGCCGTAGCCGATACCGACGGTGCCGATGCTGGAATCGCGCTGTGCCTGCCAAATGCCGTTATAGCCGACACGTTCACCAGCTTTAATGTGGTTCACCGCAATTACTGGTGCTGTCAATGTCATCACCGGCTGGAGATCGCTATTTGTTTTGTCATTGATGAAGGGTGACGCGCCGTAGAGCATTATGCCGGGCCGCACCCAATCAACATGGCTGGCTGGCCAGCGCATAATCGCCGCGGAATTCGCCAGGCTACGTTCGCAGTTTATTTCATTCGTTAGCTCGGCAAAGCGTCGTATTTGCCCTTCGGTATTCGTGTAGTCGGCTTCAGCACTGGCGAAGTGCGACATCAAAACAAGCTCGCGAGCGTTGCGATTATCAGTGATCTGTTTGATAACTTGATGCACTTTCTCAGCGTCACTGCAGGGCAGGCCTAGCCGGTGCATGCCGGTGTCCAGTTTGAGCCAAATATTAATAGCTACAGGTAAGTGCTCTCGGCAAAATGCTGCTACATCTTCGATTTGATGCAATACCAGATCAAATGCGTAGCTGGCACATTGCTGCAGCAAATCGCTGCTGCAGTATTCGCTTAAAACTACAACGCGCCGCTCGGGATAAGCCTCGCGCAGAGCGAGAGCTTCGTCCAACCTTGCCGCCGCCACTGCGTCTGCGTCTGCCAATGCATTCGCGACCTGCACCAAGCCGTGACCATAAGCATTGGCCTTTACCATAGCCAGCACTTTAGCTTGCGGCGCTAGAGTTTTGACGAGCGCTAAATTATGTTGCAGTGCTTGCGTATCGATGGCTGCGACGACTGTCATGAGCCGGGTTTACTGATACTGGTGAATGATATCGCTAACGTCATGGTAGTAAGCGGCGCCAAATAAATTAAGGTGATTGAGCAAATGATACAGATTATACAGTGGCACTCGCGCGCGCCATCCAGCCGCTAACGGGCGAGAATCCTCATAGGCGCGATAGAATTGCGGAGCGAAGCCGCCAAAAAGCAGAGTCATGGCAATGTCCGCTTCTGCCCAACCCCAATGCGCGGCCGGGTCGATTAACACCGGATCGCCATCCTCGTCGCTAATCACATTCCCAGACCACAGGTCGCCATGAATCAAACAGGGCGGCTGCGCTGGTATCAGCTCCGGCAAACGAGATAGCAACGTTTCCAAGGCGCGCAAATCATTTTTTGTTAGCCTACGCTTGTTGTATGCCAGCTGTGCTTGAAACAAGAGACGTTGCTCACCGAAAAAAGCATAACCGCAACTCGTTTTTGGATTAGGCTGGGCAGTGCTGCCGCAGTAATTGTCGTGCTCGAATCCGAAGCATGGCATCGGCTTTTTATGCAGTTCGGCGAGCCCTTCACCGAGTGTGTGCCAGTACTTTGTATTTGCTGGTGCGGATTCGATAAATTCTAAAACGATAAATTCGCTTGAATAATGCAAAACTTCAGGAACGCGCAATGGCCCGTGACGCGCCAATGTTTGCAAGCCGGTTGCCTCGGCACTGAAAAAATCGGCCGGCACTGTCGAGTTATGTTTGGCGAATACCGGTGGCCGGTCATTAAAGTGCAACGCGTAGGCTGCCGATATGCTGCCGCCGCTTAAGTTCGCTACATGATTTATTTCCGCGCCTAATTTGGCAGCGATGCGGGCAAACTGCTGTTGCATTTTATATCAATGGTTATAATCGACGTTGGTCAATCACATTAGCACGGATCATGGCGGAAACAGCAGAATTAGGCAGCAAATTGGTCATCGCGATTTCATCGCGAGCACTCTTCAACCTGGACGATAGCCATGCGGTCTACGAAAACGAGGGACTGGAAGCCTATAGCCAATACCAGATTGAACGCGAAGACGAGCCGTTAGAGCAGGGTGATGCATTCCCGCTGGTCCGCAAGCTGTTAAATATTAACGAGGCGCTAGGCGGCGAGCGAAGGGTTGAGGTAATTCTACTCTCACGCAATAGCGCCGATACCGGGTTGCGCATTTTTAATTCCGTGCAGCACCACGGCCTCGACATAAGCCGCGCCGCTTTTTGCAGCGGTCAAAGCCCGCATCGCTACGTTTCCGCATTTGGCTCGCACCTGTTTCTGTCGACCGACGCCGATGATGTAGGCTTCGCACTAGAACAAGGAATTGCTGCCGCGACCTTGTTGCCAAGCGAAATCGCCCAGAGTGACGCCGATATACTACACTTCGCGTTCGACGGCGACGCGGTTCTATTTTCCGACGAGGCAGAACAGATTTATCAGCAAGACGGTTTGAGCGCGTTTGCAGCTAGTGAACAGGCGGCCGCGCACACCCCCCTTAGCGGCGGGCCGTTCAAGGCATTTCTGGCGGCCTTACAAAAACTGCAAGGCGAATTTGCCCGTGATGAATGCCCGATTCGAACCGCGCTAATTACAGCACGCTCAGCGCCCGCGCATGAACGTGTGATTCGTACGCTGCGTGCCTGGAATATTCGCATCGACGAATCGCTGTTTCTAGGCGGTATGCCGAAAGCCGAGTTTTTGCGTGCCTATGGTGCCGATGTTTTCTTCGACGACCAGCGCGGGCATTGCGATCTTGCTAGTCAGCATGTCGCCACTGGACATGTTCCACACGGGGTGACCAATAAGACGGCGGGAGGGGCTAAGTAAAAACGTTAGAAATTAATTTGCGCCAACCAGGCTAATAATCGATGCCATACGGTGGTAAAGCGCGCTGTTTGCGGCTATTCTTGAATCGCATAGATATCGGTATTTTTATACTCAAGAAGCATATCTTCATCTGAAGGGCAGGACGCATGAAACTACAGCAACTGAGGTATATCTGGGAGGTCGCTCATCACGATTTGAATGTATCGGCGACTGCGCAAAGTTTGTACACGTCGCAACCCGGCATTAGCAAACAAATCAGACTGTTGGAAGACGAGCTAGGCGTTGAAGTGTTCGCGCGCAGTGGCAAACATTTGACTCACGTCACGCCTGCCGGGGAAGCGATTTTGAAGACGGCTGGCGAAATTTTGCGCAAAGTCGACAGCATAAAACAGGTCGCGCAAGAGTTCAGTAATGAGAAAAAAGGCAGCCTCTCAATTGCCACCACGCACACCCAAGCGCGGTATGCATTGCCGCAGGTCATCGAAACATTCATCAAACGTTACCCCGATGTGTCCTTGCATATGCACCAGGGTACGCCCATGCAAATTGCCGAAATGGCTGCCGATGGCAGCGTGGATTTTGCCGTTGCGACCGAGGCGCTGGAGCTGTTCAGCGACCTGATTATGATGCCGTGTTACAAATGGAACCGTTGCATCATTGTGCCGAAGGACCATGCGCTGGCGCAGTTGTCGACGTTGACCTTGGCAGACGTTGCCGCTCACCCCATCGTCACCTATGTATTTGGTTTTACTGGCCGCTCTAAGCTTGACGAGGCGTTTATTGATCATGGCCTTACCCCCAAGGTGGTGTTCACGGCAACTGATGCCGATGTGATTAAGACTTATGTGCGACTCGGCCTCGGCATTGGCATCGTTGCGCAAATGGCTTACGACGAAGAACTGGATGATGATCTGGTGGCGCTTAGCGCCGCGCACCTGTTCTCGCCTAGCGTGACTAAAATCGGTTTTCGTCGCGGTACATTTTTACGCGGCTTTATGTATGAGTTTATCGAGTTGTTTGCGCCGCATCTGACTCACACAGTGGTTGAGGAAGCCTATCAGCGGCAGACCCGTGTCGAGCTGGAAGAGTTGTTCGGCCATATCGAGTTGCCAGTCTATTAAATGGAAATGGCGTGCCTGGATCTTGAAGGCGTTCTGGTTCCCGAAATTTGGATTGATTTTGCCGAACGCACCGGCATCGAAGCGCTGAAGGCCACTACCCGCGATATCCCAGACTACAACCAGCTGATGCAACAGCGGCTACGTTTGCTCGACGAGCACGGACTGAAATTCGACGATATTCAAGCCGTGATCACCGGTATGGAGCCTATGCCTGGCGCCGTAGCATTTCTCGATTGGCTACGCGAACGCTTTCAACTCGTGATTCTGTCGGATACGTTTTACGAGTTTTCTCAACCACTGATGCGCCAACTCGGCTGGCCTACATTGCTATGCCACCGGCTGGAAATTGCCGATGATGGCAGGGTTACTGATTACCACCTGCGGCAAAAAGACCCAAAACGCTGCGCGGTTAAGGCGTTCCATGATCTGAATTATCGCGTTATCGCGGCCGGTGATTCGTATAACGATACGACTATGCTGGCTGAAGCAGACGCCGGTATTCTGTTTAAGGC
>JBPCXM010000631.1:0-8230 GCA_051008535.1 Pseudomonadales bacterium
GCCGCGGTTTTCGCCTCCCAATTTTTATAGCGCGCTTGTAGTTGGCCACCGCAATACTTACAGCTCAGTCGCTGGCCTTCGGCGCATAAAGGACTGTCGTAAATATGACCGCATTCATGGCAGGCAACCAGCGCTTTGTGAGTTTTGATCACAAGTTTATTTATCCCTGTTACGCTTGCGGGGCGCAGAATAGCATGGATTGTTAACGCTTGGAGGGTTCGGCAGACAGTCAACCAGCATGCGGAGCAAGTCTTTGAAAGCCCGCTGGGAAATTTTCAAGTAGAACCAGTTTATTGCTTTACATTTAATGCCTTAACGTAGGGTAAGCCAATTTAAGTATCATGTTAGACGCATTAATGATGCCCCTAATCTAAGCTTGCACCTTATGAAGCAACGGAGTTCGACGTGAACCTCACCGAAAAATTCGAACGCTACCCACTCACATTTGGCCCAACACCCATAGAACATCTGCCGCGATTGACTGCAGCTTGTGGTGGTAGTGTGGAAATCTATGCCAAGCGCGAGGACTGCAATTCGGGCCTCGCGATGGGTGGCAACAAATTACGCAAGCTGGAATTCATTGTTCCTGATGCGATCAAATCAGGCGCCGATACGCTGGTATCCATTGGCGGCGTGCAATCGAATCACACTCGAATGGTTGCCGCTACTGCCGCAAAAATAGGCATGAAGTGCCGTTTGGTACAAGAGAGCTGGGTACCGCACGATGATGCCGTATACGATCGTGTCGGCAATATATTGATGACCCGTTTGATGGGCGCCGATTCACGCATCGTGGATGATGGTTTTGACATCGGCATTCGCAAGAGCTGGGAAGATGCCATGCAATCGGTTCGCGACGAAGGCGGCGTACCCTATGGCATACCAGCGGGCGCTTCGGTGCATAAGTATGGTGGGCTGGGGTACGTTGCATTCGCCGATGAGGTGCGCGCCCAAGAGGCCGAGTTAGGATTCAAGTTTGATTACATCGTGGTCTGCGTTGTCACCGGTTCTACCCAGGCCGGCATGGTCGTAGGTTTCAAAGTCGACGGTAGAGCCGACAAAGTGATTGGCATTGATGCCTCGGGAACGCTTGAGCAAACGCATGCGCAAACCTTGGACATTGCCAAAAACACAGCAAAACTCATCGAACTAGGCGAGGAAATCACAAAGGAGGACGTCCATATCAATCCTGACTATGCCTACCCCGCCTACGGTGTACCCAGTCATGAAACTAATGCGGCCATTCGCCTTGCTGCGCGCACAGAAGCCATGATTACCGACCCCGTCTATGAAGGTAAATCAATGCAGGGAATGATTGACCTTATAGCCAAAGGATTTTTCGCTAGCGGCTCAAAGGTGCTTTATGCCCATCTGGGCGGTGCACCTGCGCTAAATGGTTACAGCTATACTTATAGAAACGGTTAACCACAGCGTTAACCAAACCTTACCACCATGAGGGCGCAGAACTTATCTGAAAATGAAAATTCCGCTATTCCTTCGCCTCTGTTTCCAGCTCTGCGGCCGGAAAATCAACACGTCGCCAATCAACGGTTCTCGATATGAAGCCCACTTTCACCTTCATTTGAAAGCTGTCTTTGCCAGTGCTGCTAACGTTGGCCTTTGCGTCCTTGTCGCGCGGGATAATGTAAAATAGGCCGTTCCATTGTTGCGTTGCGGCATCGTAGCGCAGATCTTTGAACACCTGTTTGCCAACCGCTTTTGGCACTGCGGCATTTTGAACTACGGTGCCAATGTAGATATCGCTTTCCGGTTTGGTGATTTCTACAATTGCAGGCTTTCCTTCCGCCTGCCAATACCCTAGCAACCTATTGGCATCAATGTCGGCCACCGCGATATTGACACAGAACAGGCAAACTATAAGAAGAAATGGCTGTTTCGAATTCATCTCTCACACTCTCCGTATATAAGAAACCGCCGAGTATAACGACAATTTGTGCATAATGGCATTAGCTGTGTCAATATAAACAATAGCCTATCGATTCGCCAATATGGCACAGCTTCCAACACTCGGATTATGGGATCCGCTGGCAAGCATTGCTAAGATTGTCGGTAACTCAACCAAATAAAAACCGGGACAGACCCGAATGTCCTTCCCAACACATAGGTACCACTTTATTCCGCAGGTGTAGCGCGTAGCTCGCCCCGTACGGTTGCCGGATTCGGTATCACCCGAAGTCTGTTTCGCACCCGAATCCTCAAATCCATGTGGATTTCCAAATCTATGTACAAATCAACGGAAAATTGTTCCCAATCTGTACCGATTTATTTAATCACTGCCGCTGTCTTTTGACCCAGCTGGCTGGATGGTTCCCTTGATTCAGTCAGAAATCACCAACTATGTGTTTACTCACGTATCAGCAAATCAATGACCTTGCAACAATAGTAATAAAAGAACACGGTTCCTCGCTGGCGGATGATCAGCTGACTGAAAGCATTTATCTATTGCTTGAAGAAATAGCTGGCTTTGAGCAGTGCCATTCTGGTGCTGACGATGAAAGTGATCATGTCGTTCAACAAATCAAGAGACGTTACGATGAGCAAAACTGTCGAGAAAACTGAAACCACAAAACCACAAGATGCTGCGACCTACAAGAAGGCCGTTACGCTCGGTAAAAACCTTTCCAAAAAGCCTGAATCACCAAGGCCGTTATTGCGCGATAGATGTTCGCTCTGATAAAGGATGAGGAAAAAGCCGTAATCGCAGCAGCTTTTATTAACGGTGCTAATCTGACGCCCAAAGGTGATATGACATATGACTATAACTGTCAACGTTCAAATAAAATCCAGAGACATTTATGTGGCAGGCCGAAGTCGTCGCCTACTTTCGGTCGTTCAGGTGATTTTATAACGGCAGGAAGCAATGCCCCATTCCCGCCGTTCGTGAAATGGGTTCGTTCTTTCTTTAAACGATGAGCTTATCATTAAAAATCAGCCCGCTTTTCTCAGGGCTCTTTGGCTGATTGCCTGCTAGCGATAATTATCCAAATAGCTGTTAATAAGCAATTTGACTTCAGCCAGCATCGCTTTTCTTAAGCCTGGTTGAGACTTCGCTATCATCAGTGCACCTCTGTTGAAGGTATCGACTAATAGCTGCATCACTACTTGTTGGTGATCGCCGCTTACTTTTTTGGGGCCCGCAATCTCCTGTGGGATTTGGACTAGCACACTATTGATCAAATGCTGGATAGCATGCGCTTGTAGTTCATGTAAAGCAGGTACTGCTACCAGTGCTTCTTTGAGCGCTCTAATCCACGGCTCATCGATCATCAGTTGGGCCTGTGTCTCAATGATATGTCCGATCCGTTCATTCTTGTTGGGGTTATTGGCTAACAGAGGCTGCAGTTGATCTACCAACTGATCGTTATAGCGCTCGAGCAAGCGCTCCAAAATGGCCTCTTTATTGGGAAAGTAACTATAGAGTGTGGAGATATTTATCCCCGCCTCTGCTGCCACGGTATTGGTAGTCAGGCCCTCGTAGCCTTTATTTGTAAGCAATCGAGTTGAGGCATCCAAGATGGATGCCACGGTTCTTATAGCGCGTGATTGTTTGGGGGTTCGGGTGGTCATTTTTTAGGGCTCTCAGTTCATAATTCCAGGCGCTTGCTTGAATATAATACAAGTAACTACTTGCATTATAGCCGAGCTTGTTGTAAATTAAAATACAAGTTACTACTTGTATTTAGATTTGCTGAGGGCATATGAAATGATAAATCGTTGGACTGGGCTGCTTGGTCGCGCCATGTTTGTAGGTTTAATCGCAATATTGATAGCGTTTACGTGGCTCACTCGTAATGTCGATGGCCCGATTCCGAGTGAACTTCCTGCTGACTACGACCGCACCGTGGTGCCTTTTGTTGGTCAGGCTCACGTTCCACAATCAATCGCCGGGGCTGAACTTCCGGTGCATCCTTTTCTGGCGCCCCAGGGCCAGAACAGCATGCACAATGACAGCTATCAGAGTGACTCTTATACGTGGATGGGGCCGCTGGGGAAAAATACCCAGGTGGATTCCGCCCGCTTCCACCCCATGGTTGGCAACTGCGTGGCGGCAGCAATGGACCCTAAAGGACGTTTGATTTCAACCTGTGTCACACCCTTTGGTGTCACATTAGTGGCAAGGGATCCCGATTCACTAGCGATTCTTGCGCGTAAAAAGATTACTCATTGGCTACCAATAGGCCAAAAGTTTGGTGGCGGAGTGTATTTCCATCTCGATCATAAGGGGCGTGTTCTGCTGGCCAGCAATGAACCTGCAATCGAGCTATGGGCGTTGGAGGGTGAAGGCGGCAAGCTGAGATGGAAGAAAGAGCAGAGTATTGCGCTTGCTGCGGCGCTCGATAGTGTACAAGAGGCAGATCACCGGGTAATTGATGTGATGCCCGATTGGCAGGGGAATTATTGGTTTATCACCCGCAGCGGCCAAGTGGGTGTAAGCGATCGCGATGGTAAACACGTGGCCGTAATCAGCCTTCCTGGTGAAGGCATCGATAATGCATTGGCTGCCGGAGAGCACGGTGTCTTTGTGGTATCCGATCACGCGATGTATCGATTTGAACGTGGGGCAGATAGCAAGCCGGCGATTATGTGGCGTGAAACCTATGACAGAGGAGCGGCACCCAAGCCAGGAACTATGGGGCATGGCTCAGGTACTACTCCCACACTTGTGGGAAATGATTTTGTAGCATTTACAGACAATGCCGATGGCCGTTTCAATGTCGTCGTCCATCGCCAGTTACCCGCGGCGGGTGAATCGCCATTTATCTGTAAAGTGCCCATATTTAAAAGCGATCTCGGAACCAGTGAGAATTCCCTATCGGCAATTGGTAACAGCCTGATCGTTGAAAATAACTTCGGATATCAAGGCCCTTTTGAGAATATTTCTGCGGAGCCCGGTCTTGCCCGGATTGATATTGACAGCGATAACAGTAGCTGCAAACTCGCATGGGAGAATCTCAATATCAGCTCGCCTTCTGCCGTACCCAAAGTCTCTCTGGCAAACGGTTTAATTTATGTTTACACCCGTGACGATAGTAATCCTGAGGATATGCCGGCGTGGTATTTTACAGCCGTCGATGCACATACAGGAGAGCTGGTGTATAAAGTATTAACCGGTGTAGGAAAAGGTTTCAATAATCACTATGGCAGTATCTCTATCACACCTGATGGCACAGCCTATGTTGGTACGATAAATGGTGTGGTTAAGGTTTGGGATTCTCGTTAACAGAAGCATCAGGATAGTGTAATACTGTGGTTTTTGTGAAGGAAAATCTTATCAGTAAAAAGGCACTGTAAGAGGCGCGCCGAAACTTAGTTTCTATAGTATCTGGGTAAAACCAAGCTGATGTAGAAGACACACGGCAGTAGATGGCCGATGCCAGCCGGCTAGGTGGTAAGCTACTGATTGGCTGTTGCTAACCAAAGCTCGGTTCGATCCGGCTTCTTCGATATACTGCAACGATGAACGAAGTCGTATTCCAATCGCCCTTTGGGGAATGGCGATTCACAACTTGCGCTCCACCTGCCGATCTTGCACCCTTTATTGATTCGTTTTGGGAAACGCAAGGGACCGTCGGCTATGGCTACGAAAAACTGCTACCAAGTGGTACTGCTGAATTCATGGTCAACCTCGGGCCGTCTCAGGTCGTTCTACAGCGGCCTACGGGCGAAAAGCCAGCGACGTTTCAAGACGCGTGGTTGTCAGGAATTCAGGATGCTCCATTGTTTACGGCGCCTGCACACGGTACGGATTTTTTCACGACGCATTTTGTAAGCGCCAGTCTTAAGCCGGAAGGTGTGTGTGAGTTTTTCGGCGTTGACGCGATCGACACAGCCCGTCGCGTAATCAATGCTGAAGACCTAGTTGGACAATGCATTCGATCACTTCGTGACCGGGTAGGCGAAGCACCTAGTGCAGAATTTCGCTTTGCCGCTCTTAGTGATTTTCTTCGCGTGCAGCGCCTATCTAGTGCGCGCCCTGCGCCTTTCGCAGCGGTATGGGCAATGGGACGCACATTAGCATTGCAGGGCGACCTTCGCGTAGATGATCTTTGCAGCGAACTGGGTATTAGTCGTAAACATTTGAACAATATTTACAAATCTTCAACTGGATTGTCGCCCAAAACATACGCGCGACTGACTCGCTTCAGATCTATCGTCGATCGTATTCAAGGGCCCCTAGAATCCTGGGTAGGCATTGCGGCCGACAAAGGCTATTTCGATCAAGCGCACCTGATACGCGATTTCAAGCAATTTGCCGGTGAAACACCGAATTCATTCCTAAGAAACCGTGGCCCGGACGGCGAAAGCGTCAATTTTGCGGACCTTCCAGATTAATACGACCATTGAGGGTTACATTTTTCCAATCCTCAGCTTGTGACTCCGGGTAGTCTTCCTAATCACTTGAGGTACCTGATTATGGAGACAGGAAATGGAATCGGAGTTCAATTTAGTGGCCGTTCTCGCGGCTTCGGTCGCAGCGATGTTCCTGGGTGGGCTTTGGTATTCACCACTCCTTTTTGAAAAGCGCTGGCGACAACTGGTCGACGCAACTGACGATCAAGAGGCCGGAAACCCGGTGGTCATATACGGCGGCGCTTTCACCCTCTTATTATTGAGTGCCGCAGTCTTCCACGCGTTCCTCGGCCCCAATCCCGACTTCGCCTTTGCAATCGGCGTTGGCGTCGCCGCCGGCGTCGCATGGGCAGCAGGCTCGTTATGGATAAGCTACTTGTTCGAAGGTCGTGCGCGAGGGCTGTATTTTATCAATGGCGGTTATCACATTGTCCAATACACGGTGTACGGCATGGTATTTGGGCTCACTTAGGAAAATCAAAATGAAACATTTATTATTCGCATTTATTCTCATGATCACTACGGACAGCGCCAATGCAGACGGCGACAGCAGCTTGCGAGCCGAAATGAAGTCATTGCAATTTTTGGTGGGTGCATGTTGGGCGGGACAGTTCCCCGATGGCAAGCGCACAGATGTACATTGTTTTGAATCGGTATTCGCGGGGATGCATCTTCGCGACCGTCATGTCGTTAGTGGCGGTTCCGCGTTGTACCAAGGCGAGACCATCTACTCCTGGAACAATAATGCCAAACAGATCGAGTACGTCTATTGGAATTCGTACGGAGGCGTGAGCACTGGCGCTGCAACGCCTGGCACCGGAAAAATAGCGTTTCCTGATGAATCCTATGTCGGGTCCAATGGCAAAACGATCGTCATATCCTCGATTTGGGAAAACTTCACAGACGAAGGTTACGACTCATTGTCTATCGAAACCCATCCTAACGGAGAGACGAAAAAGCGCAGAGTCCGCTACCAAAAAACAACCGATCGCCCATAGTCTGTTTTGGTGCGCACTGAACTTTCCGAATCGAAATCAGGCCCGAGGAAGTACTGATACGTCGTGTTCGACCGCAGATTCTGCAAGCGCGTTCAACCGAAAGGCGACCAAAAGCGTCATCGTCGTGTTGGAACCGCTGAAGTGATCGTCCGCTTCTTGGCCACAAACCGTCACTCAGCCGAATGGATGATGTAAAAGCAGACGTTGGGTCAGCGGGGGCATCGGTACAAAATCATGCTGTTTGGCTGGTCGGTGAAGTGACCCCGCTGACCCTTCACAGCCATTGCCAGCACCTCCAAATTCAGTGGGGTAGTTTCATATGTAAGATTCCCTTCAATTGCGAACGCCCTGCCCATGGATGGCTTGGCCCGCCTACCCGGAGCACCAAAACAGCGAAGTACTGGAAGATTTCTGCAACAATCTTGTAGGGGTCTGGCCCGCCACACTTCAGACAGTTTCGCCGCTCTCACTGCGACGAAACTGAGCGGGAGTCATTCCCATCCATTTGCGAAAGGCACGGTGAAACGTGGCGTTGTCGGAAAACCCTAGACGCTCGGCGACCACGCGAATGGGTAGCGTGGAGTTCAATAACAGGTCAACAGCCACTTGGCGGCGACAGTCATCCTTAATCTTTTGGTAACCGCTTTCCTCCTTTTGCAGCCGACGATGCAGGGTCGGTACCGCCATATTGAGCCGCTCGGCGATTTGATCGATGGATGGCATGGGATGGGAAAAATCGTAGCCAATCAAGGCCCTGACCCGTGCCGTGGTTGAGCTGCCTTTCGTATCCACCTGAAACAGCTGTAGTAAAAAATTATCCATCAGTTGATCTACGGAAGCGGCTGTTTGCACCACCGGAT
>JBPCXM010000632.1:0-7440 GCA_051008535.1 Pseudomonadales bacterium
TGGCTTGTTGGCACTCCGATGTTTTCGGTCTGTTTGCCGTCCAATTGATCGACGCAAAAATCCCAATTCGCAACGCCATCACCGCGGCTGAAGATGGCTGTCGACGGTACCGGAGGTGGATATTGCCAACGCGCAATCGGGTTTAGCAATTCGCCCATACTGTCGCCATTGAACATGCGGTACACTCGCGCCACCGTATCGTCGAGTGCGTTGACGCTACTGGGCAGGCGGAATGGGGTGCCAAGTGTGATGACATTGTTTATCAAGTCGGGGTACTCGTGCGCCAGGGTACGTGCGTATATGCCGCCGAGACTCCAGCCAACGACTCTAACGGGAGCCTTATATCGGGTATGAAGGCTCTGCAAATGCTCGCCGAGACTGGCAACTATCTCCTCTCTTAAGCCGTTATTACGGCCTTGCTGCCAACCGTACGCCTGGTAGCCGAGTTTTTTCAGCCAGTAACGCAGCAGCCGTGTGCTGGCATCGCTGCCTAGAAAACCCGGTAGTACCAGCACGGGAAGACCATTGCCCTTGGGCAGCAGTGGTAACCAGGGAAATGCTGCCGGCATTAAAGCAGTTTCTAGCAATCCCCTTGCTTCCAAAAGTGTCAGCGCAACAAAGGGGAGGGCGCGTCTGGGATCACTGGATGGCAAAATAATTCACTCTCTTCGGTCCATATTACGGCGGTCGATCGCGTGTTCATACTGGCTTGCAGGATTATTAAGCATCAACCGCCTTAAGTTGCGCTGCCTTTTTCCTTGTCTTTCTCCCTGACGCTATCTTCGCTGTCGATTTTCGTTTATTGCCCGACGGTTTTTCCGTTGCGGCCTGTAACTCGCTGAAAGAAGCTATGATGCATTGGGAGTAGAAGGCAGGGTCCGGCAGCATTTCGCGACAAGTAGTGAAACTGATCGATAGGCCGCCATCCTGGCTGAGGATGCCATGCAGTAGCCCCATATTATCCGTGATAGGCGCAAAGGCGGCGGTCTTGAGCAGTTGGGCTCCACCCATGTAGAGAGGTACACGCGAACCGGGGACGTTGGATATGACGGTATTGATCGGCGAGGTTACGCCCGCGATTAGCGACAGCCGTAGCGCTGCCCGCATGCCCAGCGCCGTGAGCAACGGCGGGGCGGACTCGGATAGTTCCGACAGCGTTCTGGCCCCCACCGCTTTGGTGTACTCCTTGGAGGACGTGCTTTCTTTGTGCACTTGTTGCAGTCGCTGCAGTGGATCGGCAATGTCGGTACAGATATTTATCATCATCACGCTGACACGATTGCCGCCGCTGCCTAGCTCTTCGTCGATGCGAGTGCTTATCGGCGCCGCGCAAACCAGCGACTCGGTCGGCAATTCGTTTTTCGCCTCCAGGTAGCGGCGCAGCGCGCCGGAGATAATCGTTATGACCACGTCGTTAACCGTCGCGCCCTGTACGGCGTTCTTGATCGCTTTGATATCGTTTAGATTGAAAAAGCAACTGTCCACGGCGCGATTGGACGAGATTTCGCCACTAAAACGCGTATTCTGTTTCGCCAAGCTAGGGGTAGACTTGAAGCGCTGCGCTTTTGTTCCCTCCCGAATTCTGCTCACTGCCGGTATAAATTTACCGACCGATCTGGCCATCTTAACGGGTTGCTTGAGATTGTTAACACAGGCACGCGCCAACAGGCCCAGTTCACCGGGTAGACGCTCGGCTGCCCGGCGTTTCCTACCGGCGGGGTTGGAGTAGGTTGATTTTCCGGGTACTGGAGTCGGTTCCAGGTCATGGATTGCACCAACGATTTCCAAGCCGGCTATACCGTCAATCGCCGAATGATGCATTTTTAAGAATATCGCAAAACTGCCCTTCGGCAGCCATTCTATATTATCGAGACCTTCAATCACATAGGCTTCCCACAGTGGCCGCGAACGGTTGAGCATGCGCGAGTGCAGGCGCGCGATCTGAATACTGAGTTGGCGCCAGTCGCCCGGCGCCGGCAGGGCGATATGGCGAACGTGGTATTCCAGATCGAAATCGTCCGCTTCTACCCAGTAGGGAAGATCGACCCCAAACGGCACCTGCAGCAGCTTGCGGCGAAATACCGGAGACATGTGCAACCGGCTTTCAAAGGTACGCAAAATATCCTTGAAACGCACGAACCCGCCGGTCACGGTGGAGGGGTCATATATCAGCAGGAAGGAAATATGCATAGGCATGCGCTCCGACTCCTGCGTGATAAAGGTCGCGTCCAGTCCGGTAAGTTGTTGCATTAGGTCTCTCCTGGAATTTCAACTAGCTCGTGCCTGCACAACGGCGCGCTATTAAACCCAACGTGAAGCGAAGAATTTTGCGCACGATGCGATCACGTTAAGGTCAGGCGTACGCGCCAACGACCAGGGCAAATCGGCGACGCCAAACTTCGCATGAATTTAAGCCATTAAATTCCTATTGGCGTGGCCGCCATTTGATCCAAATCAACTAACGTGAAACTTGTGCCTTCTAAACTGAGAATCCGGCGGGTACTTGTTCAACGACAAGTGAGTTCTTGAAATCACGGAAATCAAGTCGAACGGGTATTGAGCGGGACTTTTCAAAAACAATCCTAGACGATTGTTTTACTGCAGCAAGTGAGAATAGCGGGGACGGGCAATCAACATGGTTTGCAATAAAGGAAACATGCGATTTAACATAATATACATTATGCGCATATTGCAAGATCAGATGTGTTTCTAGGGTTAGTTTAAATTGTCGGTATGTCCAATTTTGGGGAGGACCTGCGCCCAATGTGCTGATCAGCGTGGGGCGTGTTGTCGAACGGGATAAATTCGAGGAACTGGATCCGAGGCCGTCTGCTATGCCGGGTTTTCGATAACTCCCACAAATTTGGGTTGTAGCTACGCGGCGAGCGTTTGCTGCACGTGATCCGGATCCGCCTTGATCAGGCGCAAGTAATTCGTGGCGGCGGCGTCTGGCTTGCGCTTGCCCTGCTCCCACCCCTTGATGGTATCCAGGCTTAAATGAAACGTGCGCGCGAAAACCGCCTGAGACATCTGCACGCCCTGACGAATGGCCTTGATGTCCGCGGGTGATAGCACGAAATACACGGATGTCGGTGACGCCTCACCTTTAGCGTACTTCACCGCGTCTTTTAAATTCGATTCCAGCTCTTGGAACAACTGAGTGTCCATCTGTATCTCCTAACCAAACTCGTCGATCACGATATCGACATACTTTTTCAGCTGCGTTTTTTGCTCGGCGGTCAAGTTGTCCTGCTTCGCCTTGGCATAGATCAGCAGCAATAGAATGGGCTTGTATTCGTTGTGATAGTAATAAATCACACACGTACCGCCGCTCTTGCCGCCGCCTTTGCGGGCGATCCGAACTTTCCGCAAACCGCCGGTGCCCTGGATGACCCGACCCGCTTTCGGCCGCCTGGCAAGGAACTCCAACATACTGTCAAACGCGCTATCGTCTAAGAGTTTGCGAGCTCTTTCCTCAAAGGAGCCGATGGGAACAAGTGTGTGCATTAACTATGACCCAATGAACCCCAATATAATTCATTGAACCCCACTTTGTCAAACCAGTCTGACCAAACTGGAGACCGCGCCAAACCAGGGGCAATGTCGCGCGACGGGGCACCCCGTCGGTGGGCAGACGTGGTTTGATGACGTTAAGGCCGGCTAATCACCCCAATAGTACTCAAAACGCCCTGAAGATTGCCCCCGGTTTGGCGCGGCCTCCTCGGGCACGCGGTATTCGTCCATCATCGGTAGCCCCAAACCCCCTGATTCTTGGTAACGAAGGCCCACCTGCAGGGTCCACTCATCGGTGAGATAGAATTGGTTATGGGTGAACAGTCCCCAACGCTCAGCCTCTGCCGGGAACTTCAGCACAGAGCTACCCCCGGCCAGGGGACTGATAGGAATCTGAAAATTCTCCTGGCTGAACAAGATATCTGAATTCTCGTAGTAGGCACCCAGCATGTAATCCCAGGTGTCGTTGTCGTCGCTGGCAATACGTAATTCCTGGGACCAGTCAGTACGATCATCAATCCCAAGGCGGCGCGCGACGTTGTCAGGATTGGAATTACCGATTGACTGGTCGTACTCTCGGGTCGACTCGGTCTCGTGGTAGCCTGTTACGGAGGTGATGGTGTGGGATTCCAGCTCATATTCCAGCACCAGCGAGCTGTTCAGGAAGTCGGCGGACGTGTTGTCCTCCACATCCCCTAAGCCAACCACAGCGCCACGTCGGTCAAACGCATCCAGTTCCCGCAACACACCATCCGGGTCCTGCCTGGTGGGGTCGCCAGCGGGGGTGCCGTCCAGCACAATAACGTCATCAAAGTCACGCTCCAGGTATTGCACGGCGAAATCCGCGGTAAAGGTATCAGTAGGCAACCAGCTGAGGCTGAAACGGCCTGCAGTGGTCTCGTCGTGGGTGACCTCCCCGGTCAGGTCATTCTCAATCTCATCAAGGTCGCTCTCGTCGAACACGCCCGCTACACGCAATGCCAATTCGCCAGGTATCAATACAACGCTGGCCGCCGCCTGTGTATTCAAGCCGTCGTTGTCAGTGAACGTTCCGCGAACCTCGCCTTCCATTTCATCCAGGTTCGGGCGCGCAGTATGGACGTTAATCGCACCGGCAGGCGACGTACGCCCTGCCAGGCTACCCTGTGGACCACGTAACACCTCAATGCGCTGCACATCGAACATTTGCTGGAACACCGCGTTGGAATCCACTATCGCCTGATTCCAATAAGTCGTGACGCTTGCCTCCGCTGCGGAATTCGGATTGAAATCAATGCCGCGCAAGACTATACGGCCGCTGCGCCCAGTAAGGCTGTCAATCCGCAAGCCCGCGCTCAACGCCCCCAGGTCGGTAAACGAGAGAACGTTGAAATCTTTCAGGGCATCGCCATTGATCACGTTCACCGAGGATGGAATATCCTGCACTGATTCGGAGCGCTTCTGGGCTGTAACTATGATTTCTTCCAACTGCAGTTCGTCGGCCGGAGCGTGGTGGCTACCCACAATTAATGGCAGCGCGCGAGTTGCTGCCAGCGTGGTCAGCCTCAAATCGTGGTTATGTCTAGATGTCATGAGAGTTTCTCCCTTTTGCTCAGGTTTATTCTTCAATGACACCAATTCTTACTGCAGGAAGCACTGGGGTGGGAATCATATTAGGTCATATTTAGCGCCTCATCCGGCTAGGAGCGTTTCTAGATAATACTTCCTTGTGCTTCAGGAGCATTGCTGGAAACAAAAGTTAGAATATCCAGCGCCATGCAAAAAAACTGCCCTATGCGAACTAGCATGCGAACGTAGAGCTTCTGGTACAGTACCCTAGCTTGAGACTCCTCTGACTCTAGCGATATACTGTGACGGCGTTTCTCCAAACCAACGCTTGAAACTGCGTCTAAAGCTGGATACGTCACTAAAACCCATCAAATGCCCGATGCTTTCGACAGATAAACTTGCATCGGTCAGGTAGTTGGCAACTTGTTTTTTGGCCTGTTCGTCTCGAACTATCTGGAATTTCGTTCCTTCCGACTCCAACTTTCGAATGACCGTGCGCGGGCTCATATGCAGCTTTGCTGCCACCTCGTTTAAGGTCCATATCCTACCTGGATTTTCAAACATCAGATTTGCTACCGCCTCTTCAGTCGATAAAACAGGGGTTCCTGCCTCTCCGGCTTTGATTGCGTTTAGTTGCCGTTCACAGATCGCCACTGCCTCCTGGTGCATGACCGGATCGGCACCAGGGGATGGCATCGACAATATAGACTCTGAAACAAAAACTTCCGTCGCTGAATGATTGAACTTTATATTGTCACCAAAGTGATCGCGGTACTTGTGCCCATAGCTTGGTTTGGGATAGGCAAAACAGACTTGCCCCTTGAATTGATCAACACCGACAAAAAAGGTAATAGCCGAAAAGAGGCCGCTTAATACGCTTTCCGTAACAAATACTCGCAAATCATCCAGGTCGAAGGTTTCAGCAAAATCAACTTTCAGACCCTCAGTGTGCTCACTTATTGTAATGTTAAAAAATTCTGTTCTGGTCTGACCGAATTTGGCGAGCAGGCCCAGGCCGGTTCGAAGGTCAGGACCACTAAACGTTGCCACACCCAGGGGGCCGTGGGCTGAAAGCTGTAACTGGGTTCCGACAGACAGCCCCAAATCTTCACAGTCAGAGATAGCCAGTGCGTTTCGATAGATTTGAGTGAAGTCGTCGCGAGGAATGGTTCCATCTAAGGTCATCAATTCTTCATAGGACACGTTCGTGCCCTCAAAATACGCTTGGCAGTTTGCTTCGCTCAGCCGCAAGTGCCGAAATAACATACGAGCATAGCTGGAGGAAGGGTGTTTGTGATTTTGCATGTGCAGTCAACCCAAAATATACGTTCCAACTTCAGTGGTGTCGAAACCAAACTACCTGCCCAAGTGTAAACCTGTCTCAAGCATATTGTCACTATTTGTCCCCCTGTTGTCGTTTTCTGTTCTGTTGGGCTAATACGATTTTTTGAATAATGGGAGCATCTGGTGATTAACGCCAAATTTAATAGGCCCAAAGATGACTGCGAAAACCCTCGTTCCTGATCAACCTGATGATCCAATACTTTTTGAAGCGCTTACCCAGCGACCCAAAATTGCCTGGCCAACGATCATGCTTCTTGTTGCTGCCTTTGCAATTTTTGGCTTATCAACATTCGCTTATGTAGAGGGTGCCTTGCCGCTATTCTGGGCCATTCTGATTAATGCCACTGCAGCTTACATATCCTTCACGCCCGCCCACGATGCATCTCACAATGCAGTGAGCAGCAATCGTCAAATGAACGAGTGGGTCGGTCGAATTGCCACTGTCCTGCAGTCACCCGTGCCATTTTTCCGCACCTTTCGTTACATACATATGCAGCATCACAGGTTCACCAATGACGAAACTAGAGATCCTGACTTTTACGTCGGTACCGGAACACGATGGCTTCTGCCCTTTAAA
This sequence comes from Pseudomonadales bacterium, assembly GCA_051008535.1. Lineage (GTDB taxonomy): Bacteria > Pseudomonadota > Gammaproteobacteria > Pseudomonadales > JAUIET01 > JBBKXJ01. Next base: position 6,983 of record JBPCXM010000632.1, read on the forward strand.
TGGATGACATTGGACCTGAACTATTTTTATTACTATTTTAAGACCTCTGTGTTTATGGACAGGCCAAAAAGCGAGCGCAGGGAACTGTATTTAGCGCTATTTTTTGGGGCAGTTGTACTTATAGCCGTTACCCTTGCGGGTTGGCTGGACTACTACCTATTGCTATTCCTTATTCCGACGCGTCTCACAGCGATATTCCTGGCACTCACATTTGACTTTTTACCCCACTACCCGCACCAGGCACACGCAAAAAACGAGCCTTTTCGATGCACATCAAATCGCGTTGGTATGGAGTGGTTGTTAACCCCGTTATTGCTCTATCAGAACTATCACCTCGTACACCATCTCTACCCTACCGTGCCGTTTTATCGTTACCTCAAGGTCTGGAATGCGAAGAAGCATTACCATGAGTCGCGAAACCCGGCTATTACCGATACCTTTGCGTTAGGCCCAAGAGG
>JBPCXM010000633.1:0-9288 GCA_051008535.1 Pseudomonadales bacterium
GCCACCAAACGTGAACATAACTCACTAAACCTCACATATTTGGAGGACACGTTCAACGATACAAGACAGATTATAAAAATGCTTGAAGACTACGTGCAAAGCAATCAAAAAGATTTTCATGCGCTAGAGGCCGCCGTTGACGATCGTGATGCAAGTTTGGCCAAAGACATTGCACATCGGATGAAGGGAGCCGCCAAAATAATGGCGGCGGATAAGATAAGCTTGCATAGTGAAAAGCTTGAGAAAATGGTGCTCGCTGCGAACTGGGGAGAGGGTACCCTCTTGCTGATTCAGTTGGCTAACGCTATGGAGAATTTTAAAAACGACGCTACAATGTGGGCCGAAGGTGAGCTCGAGTTAACTAATTAAAACTAACCGGATGTTGAGCCAATGAATTACACAGAATTAAAAGTTCTGGTCATCGAGGATCACGATTTTCAGCGTCAATTTATTGTCGATCGCCTGCGCCAGCTAGGCATTGACACAATATCGGAAGCGGTTGATGGCCGGCAGGCGCTTGTCTCGCTGCGGCAATCGATGGCCGACCTCGTAATCTGCGATTTGCAAATGCCGGAGATGGACGGGGTACAAATCATTCGGCATCTGTCCGATTTAGGTTTTAAAGGCGGTTTGATTTTGGTTAGCGCGATGGAGCCTTCACTAATCAGCAGCGTTGGAAGAATGGCGGAGGACTTCCAGCTGCGCGTGCTTGGCACCCTGTCAAAACCGGTCGAAACGCAAACGTTAAAAAAACTGATCCTTAAATTGAACGAACCTTTGGCGCAAGAGGTAGAGCAGCCTGCGGCGCTACCGAATGAGAGTGAGCTGCGGCATGCCTTGAGGCAAAAGCAATTCGTCGCGTATTTTCAACCTAAGGTTGATATTCTCCAGCGCTCGGTAGTAGGGGTCGAAACACTCGCACGCTGGCATCACCCCGACAAAGGTTTGCTCGGCCCCGAGCACTTTATTGAGCCGATGGAAGAAATGGGCTTGTTGCATGAGCTGACCTGGCAGATATTTTCACAGGCCTTCGTGCAGTGCAGAAAATGGCTCAATGCACAAAACCCGCTGAGCGTTAGCGTTAACGTTTCTTCGTCCGTCTTAAGCCGCAACGGTTTCTTCGACGATTTCCTTGGTATGGTTAAGCAGCACAATCTGCCGGCCGACCTGATTATGCTTGAGGTGACGGAATCGACGCTGATGCAGCAGTTGTCTGGCTCGGTCGAATGCCTGGCGAGGCTAAGGATGAATAATTTCAAATTATCGATTGATGATTTTGGTACCGGTTATTCTTCCATGCAGCAATTGGAGCGCATCCCGTTCACCGAGTTAAAAATTGATAAATCCTTTGTACATAACGTCGTTCACGATTCACAAAAGCAGGCGATTGTGGAATCTAGCATTGAACTGGCGCAAAAATTGGGTCTAAAAACGGTAGCCGAAGGCGTAGAGACAGACGCCGATTGGTCTTTTATGAAAAAAATCGGTTGCGATCAAAGCCAGGGTTATTTTTCAGGCAGGCCAATGCCCGCCGAAGACTTCGCTGCCTGGGAGACGCAATGGCGAACGGGCGCGGCAGCTGCTCCGGCTTAGTCGTTCCGCGCTACCCACTATGCTCCTGTTCCAGCTCTTCGGCTCTCAAATAGCCAGCATGAGCTCTTAATTGTGCGTGATAGATCGGTAAGTTGTTATACGCAGCAATCGCACCGGTCTGGTCCAACACGTCGACAATGAACGACATCATAATATCCGCACCCGACAACTTTTCGCCCACCAGGTAGGTTTTGCCAGTCAAAGACAGATCGAAAAACCCTAGCACCTTGCCGGCTTCTAATTGTGCGTATTCCTCAAGCCGCTGGTTTTTCCCAGCGTCTCTTTGTAGAAACATGCGTAGCAACAAAGGCAACATGGCGGAGCTTTCGGCAAAATGTAGCCACTGCAGGTAATCGATATAGTCTTCGCTGCCGCGCGCCGGCGCCAATGTTTTTGGTGCGTATTTTTCTATCAGGTATTCGGTGATTGCTCCAGACTCGGCGATGACTTTGCCGCCTTCCTCGATCACCGGTGACTTGCCGAGCGGATGGACCTGTTTCAGTTCAGCAGGAGCCAGGGATGTTTCCGCATCGCGCTTATACGCTTTTATTTGGTACTCAACGCCAAGTTCTTCCAGCAACCAGATAATGCGTTTGGAGCGGGATTTGTTCAGGTGGTGCAATGTGATCATCGGATTCTCGGTAGCGCCAATTTGTCACCATAGTAACCGAATAGCGCTTAGTAATCGTCGTAACCAGTATGAGGCAAATCAGATATAAGAAAAATTACGAAATCTAAATGAGAATGATTTGCATTTACATTAAAATTTGATACGATAGCTTTTCACTAATCGAAACGTTTCCAGTATCAATTAAGGGTTGTAGATGCATTTGCGAGTTGGGTTTCGTTTTTTGGCGGTTTTTGTTTTATCCGCTACCCCAGCGCTAGCGGCGAATGCCGATGCGCCATCAATAGAAAAAATGTGGGAAGTTATTCAGCAGCAGGCCAAAGAGATAGAACAATTAAAAGCCGCGGCTGCGCAGCGTGACCAACGCATTCAGGTCACCGACCTTAAGGTCGAAGCCACAGCAGACGCAGTTGAGCAGAGTGTCAGCAACACAGCAACTAGCCGCGAGCAACAAACGAGTATTGGTGGCTACGGCGAGCTTCACTATAACAATCTGGATGATGAGAGCGGTCGTGAAGGGGCTGACGATGTCGACGAGATCGATTTGCACCGTTACGTTTTGTTCTTCGGCCACCAATTTACTGACACGGTGCGTTTCTACTCCGAACTTGAAGTGGAGCATGGCGTTGCCGGTGACGGTCAGAACGGTGAAGTTGAATTGGAGCAAGCCTTTATTGAATGGGATTACGCGGCAAATCAACGCGCTAAAACGGGCGTTTTTCTGGTGCCGGTGGGCATTCTCAATGAAACGCACGAACCCGATACGTTTTATGGGGTCGAGCGCAACCGTGTTGAAGCCGAGATTATTCCCGCCACCTGGTGGGAAGCCGGCGTGGCATTTAGTGGTGAACTAGGCGTGGGTTTTTCCTACGACGTTGGCGTACATTCGGGCTTGTTTCTCGATGAAACAGCGCGGCTGCGCAGCGGCAGGCAAAAAGTCAGCGAAGCGAAGTCTGACGATCCGGCTTATACCGCGCGGCTGAAGTATACCGGTGTGCGCGGCTTGGAATTGGCGGCCACCGTGCAATACCAAACGGATCTTTTTCAAGGCGAAACGTTTGCCGGCGAGTCATCCATTGATGCAATGCTATACGAAGTGCATGCGGCCTATCAGAGTGGCCCGTTTCAACTGCGCGCATTGTATGCTAATTGGAATATCGACGAGGGCATCAATGCTGTGTCCGACCGCGATGACGCCGACCAGCGCGAAGGTTTTTACATTGAACCCGGCTTTAAGATTAGCGAGCAGCTAGGGCTGTTCCTGCGTTATAGCGAGTGGGATGAAGTGCGCGCGGACGCTAGTGCCGATATGAGTATGTCGGAAGTCATGTTGGGGGCAAATTTCTGGCTTACCGAAACCGTTGTACTGAAAGCCGATTACCAGGACCAGGAAGGGGTCGATGGTCGCGCCGAACTTGACGGTTTTAATTTGGGGGTGGGATGGAGTTTTTAAGCGCGGTTGTTAAGCGTACGCAGAAAAGATGCGGCATAATTGCTGCTCTACTGTTGAGTGCGACATTCAACGCGTACTCCGACACGGTTTATCAAGCACCGGATAAGTTCGTACAGCAAGCCTTCGAAAGCACAGCGCCGCAATTACAGACGCTGTGGCTTGATCAGGAATTAAAACAGGGCGCCAAAACATTCTAAAGCATCCTTTTGCGGCGCTGCGCGTGCGTTATTGGCGCGCTGGCAACAGAACCGCGTGGATTCTCGATGAAATCGGTAAAGAACGACCCATCACCCTCGGCGTCGTCGTTGAGAACAATACGATTGCGCAGGTTAAAGTGCTGACTTATCGCGAGTCGCGCGGCGGCGAAGTGCGACACGCATTTTTTACCAACCAGTTTATCGGCGCGATGCTGAACGAAAAGCGGCAACTAGATCGCGACATTGATGGTGTCACCGGCGCCACCATGTCGGTGCGTGCGGTAACGAGGGTGGCACAAGTTGCGCTATTGTTCCACCAACACGTCACTCACACTGCAACGCGGGTCGCTCAGCAATAGTACCCCTTCAAGATGATATTACCTAATGCAGTCAGTCCAAAAGCGGCGCAGTGCGAGGCGTTTTACCGAAGGCATAGTGGGCCTATGTCGAGGGGGAACACCAAAAGTAGGCGCTTTAGGCGACGAGCAATGTACCGCTTTTGGACTGACCTTAAGGGCGCTAAGCAGGCCGCCCTCTGCTTTCGTTGCACTGGTTCGAGGTAGCGCCACTATGCCTTCACCAGTGCGTCTTGCGGAGAACGACCTGCTTAACGCTGCGTTAGGTAATATCATCTTGAAGGGGTACTAGTGCAGCGCGCGCAGCGCATTCGTCATTTTCTGCTGCGCTGGCATCGGCGGCTTGGCGCCGCGGCTGCGTTGTTCGTTGTCTGGCTTTCAGTCAGTGGCATCGTGCTCAACCACACGGAAACCTTGAGCTTGGCAGAGAAGCCGATTCATAACGGTTTTATGCTGGCGCACTACGGCATAATTCAACCGCAGATTAAGAGCTTTAAACTCGGTGACCAATGGCTTAATCACGTCGGTGGTCATCGGCTATTTATCGACAGCGAAGAATCGGTCTATTGCAACGAACCACTGCATGGCGCGGTGTTCTACAAACAACGGATTATTGCGTTGTGCGCTGCGGAATTGCTGTTGCTCACGCCGACCGGTGAACTCATTGAACGTCTTAACACGTCACATGGGCTGCCGCCACAAGCCCTTGCCATTGCTAAGTGGCAAGATAGCTTGTGGCTTGCCACCGCCAGCGAGACAGTTGCGGCGGATATTGACAAGCTGACTTGGCGTACGACCGATCAGACGATTCCAGATACGTTTTGGTCGTCGGCGCAGGCTGCGCCGCAGAATATACAAGCAGCGCTCAAGCAGGAATTCATCGGCGCTGATATCACCCAGGAGCGCGTGCTGCTCGACATGCATAGCGGCCGGATTTTTGGTCAGTGGGGAGTGTATTTGATGGACTTGGTGGCGCTGGCCTTGTGTTTGCTGGCGACCTCCGGACTGTGGGTATGGTTCAGCGCCAAATGGCGTCGACGCAGCCAGTCCAGGCGCTAGGGAGCCTCTTAACAAGTCTATGGCGACTCGTCTGTCAGCCCCGCAGGGCGCAACCTGAAGCGCACAGCTGCGGCGTCGTCTAAAGCGCCTACTTTTGGTGCGAATATTGTTAAGGACTAAGGCAATTAACGGCGATCCGCGCCTTGCAATTGCACGCTTCAGGTCACGCAGAGACGCCATAGACTTGTTCAGAGGCTCCCTAATCTAAGCACACAATACTGCTACACTTAACACTTATGTCCAAGTGTTAGCGGTGTGCAGTGGAAAAAATAATCAATAAAGCGGTCAATGAGATAGGCCGCGTGTTGCTCGGCAAGGAACCGCAGATTCGGCTTGCATTGTGCTGCCTGTTTGCCAAAGGCCACTTGTTGATTGAGGATTTGCCCGGTATGGGCAAGACCACCTTGTCGCATGCACTTGCGCAAGTATTGCGCCTGCAATACCAGCGGGTGCAATTCACCAGTGACTTATTGCCCGCCGATATTCTCGGTTACTCCGTTTACGACAGGAACAGTAGTCAGTTTGAGTTTCATCCGGGCCCGGTATTCACCCAGGTATTGCTGGCCGACGAGATCAATCGCACCACGCCGAAAACCCAAAGCGCGCTGCTGGAAGCGATGGCCGAGGGCCAGGTTACTATTGACGGCGCCACCCGGCCGTTGGACAAGCCATTTTTCGTGATCGCAACGCAAAACCCGGTCACGCAGGCAGGTACCTATCCGCTGCCCGAATCACAACTCGACCGATTTTTGATGCGCATTCATTTGGGCTACCCGGACCCAGCGGCGGAACGGCAGTTGTTTTTAGGACAAAACAGCGAAGCCAAAATGGGCTCGCTCAGTCAGTGTTTGGCGACCGATGACCTGGAAAAAATTCAGCAGTCGGTGACTCGCGTCAAGACCTCAGACGCACTGTTAGATTATTTGCAACGCATTGTCGAGCACTCACGCAGCGCCGAAGAGTTTGCCTACGGTCTGTCACCTCGCGGCGCGTTAGCGTTATTGCATTGTGCGAAAACTTGGGCATTGATGCATGGTCGTCAGCATGTGATACCGGAGGACGTGCAAGCCGTATTGCCTTCGGTAACTGGGCACCGCCTGCGTGCAGCGGCGCATTTTCAAGGCGATGGCCGGGCGTTGGTGCACCAACTATTGCATCACGTTCCCGTAATCGCATAATCCTAGATAGCGCCTTACCATGATGGCAAGTCTCAGCGCGCCGCTGACAAAACGCTTCGATGCATGGGTACGCCGGCGTATTCCTGCGGCGGGCGAAGTCACACTCAATCAGAAAAAGATATTTATTTTTCCGTCGCGTGCCGGGCTGGCCTACCTTCTGGTGTTAGGTGCGATTCTGCTGGGTGCGATCAACTACGAAAACAATATGCTGTTCGGTATCAGCTTTGTTTTGTTAAGCCTGTTGGTTGTCAGCATTTTGCACACTTATAGCAATTTGTCGGGCCTCAGCATTAAGTGCGGGGCGGCGCAGCCTACCTTCGCTGGTGAACCTGCACAGTTTGAAATCATTTTGTCGCGCCGCGGCCGGCGTGTGTACGAGGGTATTCGTCTAAAGTGGCCCGAGTCTGATGTGGTCACGACCAGCTTGCTCGAAGGGAGGCAAAAACGCGTACCCTTGTTTCTGCCGAGCCAGCGCCGCGGTGTCATGAAAACAGGGCGCCTGTTGGTTGAAACCTGGTATCCAGTGGGATTAATTCGCGCCTGGACCTGGCTTGATTTCGACGCCCAGTGCCTGGTCTACCCCAAACCTATTGAAACCAACAGTTTGCTTGCCGCCAGCAGTGAGTTCAACCAGGAGGGCAAGTATTTACAACAGCACGGCACCGACGATTTCGCCGGTTTCAAAACCTATATCGCGGGTGATTCGCTGAAGCAGGTAGCCTGGAAAAATGCGGCACGCGGTTTGCCGCTGATGACCAAGCACTACGAGTCGCAAGCTGACCAACGCATCTGGATCGATTGGACGCAGTTCGACGGCCAAGACACAGAGCAGCGTCTGTCGCAAATGTGTTACCTCGTGTTGCTCGCCGAGCAGCGTAAATTGGAATACGGTCTGCGCTTGCCGGGTATTGAGTTTCCGCCTGATCTGGGCGTGCTGCACAAGCTTAAATCGCTGCAGTCGCTAGCATTGTTTGGCTTGGATTGGGGCGCTAAGTAGTCTATGTCGGTCGTGTTTCAAATACCGCGCAATTGCCTCGCCATTTTGCTATTTGCTCAGGCAGCCGTGTTGTTGCCGCATCTAACACGCTTGCCGATATGGGTGACTACGGTGTGTGTCGTATGCGCCATGTGGCGCATTTTGCTGTTTACTGGCCGCGGGTTTTATCCGGGTTCCCTACTCAAGTTTCTTTTGGTGGCGATCGCTTTTATAGGTATCTGGAACAGCTACGGCACACTAGTATCGTTAGAAGCCGTGGTAGCCCTGTTGATTACCGCGTTTGCGCTAAAGCTTATCGAAATGAAGCATCGTCGCGATGTGTTTGCAGTTATTTTCTTAGCTTACTTTGTCGCGGCCATGGAATTTTTGTTTGAGCAAAATATTCTATTGGTACTGTATATGTTTTTTGCGGTCGCGCTGGTTACCGCAGCGCTGATAGCGATGCACGAAAGTGATGAGCGACAGCGCCCGACACACGCCTTGTTTACCGGTGCCAAGTTGATGGGCCAGGCACTGCCGCTGGCGATTGTTTTGTTTATCGTGTTTCCCCGCTTTGGGCCTTTGTGGGCAGTGCCCTCGCAACAGAGCAAAGCGACGACTGGCCAGTCTGACAGCATGGCGCCTGGCGATTTTGCCGAGCTGGCCAAATCGAATGAACTGGCCTTTCGGGTCAAATTCGAGGGCGAGCAACCGACGGTGCAAAGCTTGTACTGGCGTGGCCTGGTGTTTTCCTATTTCGATGGGCGACGTTGGAACGCGCAGCAACCGGAAGCGGCTAGCTCGCAATGGCAACCTTACCGTCGCGCTGCGCAAACAACCGGCGTGAACGCAAAGAAGCGCGGTAAGCCGATAGATTACGCGGTCACCCTGGAGGCAAATCAACAGCCATGGCTGTATGCGTTGTCGCTAGCCGAGTCCGACACGCTCGATGTTGTCGAAACGGGTGATTTCCGCTTGCTCGCAACACGCCCGATCGACCAGCGATTTTTGTATAACGCGCGTAGTCACATGAACAGTGTGTTAGAACCCGAACTGACAAGGCCTCGACGTTTGGCTGAGCTGCAATTACCTGAAGTGGGTGACCCGCTTAGTCGTGAATTCGCCGGCAAGCTGCGCCAGCAGTCCGGCACTGATGCGGAGTATGTGCAGGCTGTGCTCCAGCATTTTAACCAAAACGAGTTTGTGTATACCTTACGCCCCGGCAAGCTCGGTCGCGATACGATTGACGAGTTTTTGTTTAGCAGCAGGCGTGGCTTTTGCGAACATTACGCGAGCAGCTTCGTGTTCCTGATGCGCGCCGCCGATGTGCCGGCACGGGTGGTTGTTGGTTATCAGGGCGGTGAGATCAATCCGTACGAAGACTATTTGCTGGTACACCAGTTTGACGCGCACGCTTGGACCGAGGTGTGGTTGGCCGGCCGCGGTTGGCAACGAGTCGACCCAACCTCCGCCGTCGCACCCAATCGCATCGAATTAGGAATTGGTGACACGTTAGGCGAAGAGCTGCGCGAAAGTGGGCCACTGTCGTTGAGCAATTTTCGGCATATCGAGTTGCTAAACTGGGCTCGTTTACGCTGGGATGGACTGAATTATTCGTGGACTCAACTGGTACTTAACTATGACGCCGCAGCGCAGGTATCATTTTTTGAAGAATGGCTGGGAGCTGTCTCACCGCTGCGCATCGCCTTATTTTTGCTGGGCAGTGGCGCGCTGGTGCTTAGCTTGGTGGCGATTAGCCTCATGCGCGACAAAGTTGCGCACAAATTGCATCCGATTGATGCTATCTATTTGCGCCATTGCAAAGCCCTGGATCGCATTGGCTTAAGG
>JBPCXM010000634.1:0-5221 GCA_051008535.1 Pseudomonadales bacterium
TTTTCCTTGATGGCAGCGCGATTGTCTGGCCCCATGCGCAGCAACAGCTTTTGTGTGGGTTTGAGTTTTTCCAGTTCTTTGTCTGCGAACTTGTAATACACCGACGGCCGCACCAGCTCAATATCGCCTTCCACATCGGGCGTTTCGAGGAGCAAATCAATCGCGGCCAAAACTTCCGTCTGTAGTGACTTGTCGGCTTCGCCAAGTTCGCCAAAAGCGGTGCGAAGCAACGGCCAATAGTGCAAATAAAACGCCACGGCGTGGTCAACGTCCAGCGCCTGCACCGCTTTCACATAGACATCATAGCGCGCATGGTTGTCGCTGTTGATATATGTTTTTTTGCCCTTGCTTGTCACCTTAAACTTGCCTTCGGGCGCGGGCAGCGACATATACTCATACGCCACTTCACCATTTGCAAGGCTATAAGCTACCGCGGTGAGTTTGCGTGCCAGATCATCGCTTGGCGCCCATTTGGTCGGCTCTTCCGATTCCGACAGAGGCTCCAGCTGCTCCAATAGCTCGGCATCACTGTCATCCAATTCGGGCAAGGGTTCCGGAAACACATAGCCAGACTCCAACTCGATTGGCTCAAGCACCGGCGGCGGCTCGATTTCCTCCACTTCCTCTTCGCGCTGTACCGTGCCAGGCTCTGGCTCATTGCTCAAAGCAATTTTATCCAGCAGTAGCTCATCATCGCCACTGTCTCGCAAAAAATACCACGCTAGTGCGGCCAGCAGCGCTACTGCGGCAACGATTGCAACCACCAAAAGAAAGCGCGAGTTGCCCTGATCAGGAATTAGCCTTTCGTTTTCACTTGCGTACACTATCGCGATGCCCCGTTAACAGTCGCCTGGAAAGGTATATATAGTAGCAAGCCGGCGGTGTTGTTGACGACCGAAACTTTGCGGCAGAATTTATGCCCGTCGATCAAGATTTGTTCGCTAGGCGTCTTCCAGGAGGAGAGTATCAACATCCGCGCGCATTACCTTGCCCCTGGAAGCGCTGATCTGATAGTCCTGCGATTTAACGGTGTCAACAAAAATCCATTCAGACCGCACTTCAGCAGGCGTAAAAGTAACGTTCATATAACCACGGTTGAAGGCGTTGAGGTATTGCAGCTCTTCGAATAACTCCAGCAGCACCCCCTCGGCGGCGGTAGCTGTGGCTTCGTCAGCGAGGTTAAGGCCGGGTGGCGGCCCGTCGATGCCCGGTGAGCTAACACCTGGGGTTGCAAACTCAACGCCAGCGATTTCGCCATTCGCCGTTGTCAGCTGGCTTGCCCAGGCGTTGTGCGAATCACCCGCCAATACAACGAGCTTGCGTTGTAACTGCTGCGCCGCAGCGAGAATTTCATCGCGCTCGGCGGCGTAGCCATCCCATGGATCGAGCATCCACGGAACTCTGGAAGCGAGCAATGCTTGCTCCTCGGCTGTGCGATCGGCAGGGTCCTTGGCCAGCGCGGCTTGTGCCTGCAGACCAAGTGCAAATGCCGCGTTGCTATCACCCGTGACAAAAGCCGCCTCGACAATGGCAGTGGGCAACAAACCGCGGAACATTAGTACTTGTTGGCCAAACACCTGCCAGGTCGCGGTGGCAGTAGTTAACTTGTCCAGCAACCAGGCTTTCTGCTCTGTCCCCAGCATGGTGCGGCTGGTGTCGCTAACAGCGGCGTTGAGCGCGGCCGCGTCGAGTATCTGATCGGTCGCGAAATCGTTAACGTCGAGTTGCTGGTCACGACCAACCACGCGGGTGTCGAGCATCAGCAGGTCTACCAAGTCACCAAACTGGAAATGGCGGTAGAGTTTTTCCAGATCTTGTGGGGGGCGTATCGGCAACCATTCGTAGTAGGCCTGGATAGCGTGCATTTTGCGCTCCGCAAAATCGCCTTCGGAGTCGGGATCATGATTCTCCGCACCCTCACGCCAGGTATTATTGGCGACTTCGTGATCGTCCCAGACGAGAATAAAAGGAAAGCGCGCGTGCAATGCCTGCAAATCGGTGTCGGAGCGATATTGGGCGTAGCGCGTGCGGTAGTCTTCAAGGTTGACAATCTCCCCGATGGGATCTGGCACTCTACCCAGAGCTTCAGCGTCCTGCGTTGCAAAACCACCGGCTGCGTATTCGTAAATATAGTCACCGAGATGGAGTACGGCGTCATAGTTGCCGTCAGCCGCTTCGCGATAAACGTTGAAAAAACCCGCCGGGTAATTTGAACAAGACACCACGGCCAGTGACACTTCGGCAATTGCGCCCACCCCAAGCGTGCGGGTTTGTCCAACCGGTGATTCAACAGCGCTTGGGCTACCGCTGTAACGAAACCGATAATAATAGTCAGTACCGGCGTCAAGACTGTTAACATCGGCTTTAGCAGTGTAGTCGCGGTCGGCATCGGTAAACACCGTGCCACTATTCACTATATCGCCGAAATCAGCATCGCTGGCAATCTCCCATTGCAAATCTACTCTGCCTTCGGTGCTAGGGGTGGCGCGAGTCCAGATAATGACGCGGTCGGCAAGCGGATCACCGCTGGCAACGCCGTGCTTAAATTCCACCGTGGCGGCGCTTGGTATGGGATCAAAGGTTGAGTCGGAGTCACCATCATTGCTGCAAGCGGTCAAGTTGGCACCCAAGGCCGCGAGGAACGACGAACTCGCCATAGCTTGTAATAGTTTGCGGCGGGTGAAACCAGAGTCTTGGGGCATCTTATTCTCTTTAATAGCGTTTACTTTGTGGCATGATAACGCATAAATAGTGGACAGATAATGTTGTATAAACATGACGATTTCACGACAAATCTTGCAAAGCAAGCACGGCCAGCGAAATGAGCGATAACAAATTGCTACCGCAAAGCATCGTGTTCGCCAGTCTATTCGTAGCGATGCTGTGGTGGATCAAACTGTTGGAATGGGGGTTTGACTGGAGCCTGTACCGTTTGGGAATCCAACCTGGCGAATTTTCAGGCTTGCTGGGCATACTCACCGCACCGCTGATTCATGGCTCGTGGGAACACCTAATCGCTAATACCCTGCCCTTGTTGCTGCTCGGTGCGGTCGTGCTTTACGGTTACCCGCGCTCGCGCTGGTGGGTGATTACCACAATCTGGCTTGTGTCCGGCATTGGCGTTTGGTTATTTGCTCGACCCAGTTATCACTTCGGTGCCAGCGGCATCACCCATGGTTTGCTGTTTTTTCTGTTGGTAATTGGTCTGTTGCGACGCGACAAACGCTCGATAGGTTTGCTGATGGTCGCTTTTTTTATGTATGGCACGATGTTGCTGACGATCTTCCCCCGTGACCCGGAAATTTCTTTCGAGTATCATTTTTTTGGCGCCGCGGGAGGGGTGCTTGCGGCATTACTTTTTAGGCATTGGGATCCTTTGCCCCAGAGAAAAGTCTATTCCTGGGACTATGAGTCTGAAGAAGATGAAGACCCGGTTATTGGTGACCTGTGGAAGAAGCGCATGAATGAACAAGAGACCGATGATAATCGGCCCGAGCGTTAGAGAAGTCGCTAATATGGCATCGTCAATTGTTCAACTACAGCTAATTCATCGTTGCCGGATTGATCATCCGCCACAGGCTGCAGTAATTCAGCACAGGCCATCGCACTCAACGGGCGTGCAAGAAAAAAGCCCTGCGCGAAATTACAGCCCAATTGACGAATCAACCTAAGCTCGCCTTTGGTTTCTATACCTTCGGCCACGACTTTTAGTCCGAGCGAATGCGCCAATTCAATGGTTGTTTTGGTGAGGATTTTATTCCGATTGTCACGCGGTGAGTTATGGATCAGGCAGCGGTCTATCTTCAAATAGTCTATCGGCAATTCTCTTAAATGCGTGATCGACGCAAAGCCTGAACCGTAGTCGTCCAACGCAAAAGTGATACCCATGCGTTTTAGTTCGGCAATGGTTTCTTTGCATTTATCAATATCTTCAATGAGTTGGCCCTCGGTTATTTCAATAACAATGGAACGACCATCCAGGCCGTGGGCATAAAATATATTGGCAATTTGTAACGCCAGGTGTTTGTTGTGAAACTGCCGCGCCGACATATTAATATGCATTTGTAACGGGCGAGTGTAAATTTTCTGCCACTGTGCCAACTGGGCGCAGGCTTTGTCGAAAACCCATAATCCGAGGGTATGGATAAAATTGGTTTTCTCGGCAATGGGAACGAATATTTCTGGCGATATTCGGCCACGCTGTGGGTCATCCCAACGTAATAAGGCTTCAAACGCGGTGGGCGTACGAGTTTTAGTGTCGAACACAGGTTGGTAGACCAAACGCATATGGCCCTCTTGCAGTCCTTTAGGCATGGCCCGTTGCAGGCAAATTTCTTCCGAATGTCTTGCGCTCAAGGCGGCTGTGTAGATCTGGTAGCTCGAATCTTCCTGCCTTTTTGCTTCATACATCGCTAGATCTGCATGCTTGACCAAGTCTTGAAGATTGTCTGCATCGGGGAACAATGAGATACCAATGCTGACGTTGGCCTGCACGTTGCCAGCGGCAGTACTGACAGGTTTTTGCATCATGGCAACTATCTTTTCCGCCACAGTTTCTAAATGCTCGATATGCGCGACGTCGTCAATCAGCAAAACAAACTCGTCGCCGCCCAGGCGTGCAAAACAATCTTCGGCGCGTGTCAATGCCTGCATGCGCTCGGCAAAGTTGACCAATACCGTATCCCCGACATCGTGCCCGTAGGTGTCGTTAATTTCTTTGAAGCGATTGACGTCCATATAAAACAACGCTACTTGTCGATCATGCCGCGCAGCCTGCGCCAATGCGCGCTTGGCTAACTCGAAAAAATAAATGCGGTTTGCCGTGGCGGTCAATGCGTCGTGATACAGCGCATGATCGATCTTGGTGTAAGATCGATAGTAGTGCATGATCAAACCAATGAACGGCACCAGATACGCAACGATCTTCAGCGCATGCGCAATATTAAAATGATTGTCGAACAAACGGATTGAACCAAACGCCATGTGCAGCTCGAGTACTACTTGCGGAATCACGCAGACGATAAGAGCGCCATTGAGCATGGTGGGCATCTTGCGGTACAAGGCGACTAACGGAAACAAAGCAAAAACAAACAGCACAATCGGTGCAATATCATAAGGACGGCTGAGGACATTTTCCGGATAAAAAGATTGCGGCAAACCGCGGCTTGAAGCAGCCCAAAACATGCACAACAAGGCCAGCGCCATAAACGCAGCGCTAATA
>JBPCXM010000635.1:0-3030 GCA_051008535.1 Pseudomonadales bacterium
AATATCTGGATTCGCTGGGCGAACTGGAAAAACCCAGCCGCGAAAACCGTTAAATTCATCAATCCAATGCCGTTTGAGATGTCGTTCGGATCATTCCGTTGAAAAAGCTGGATTTTCATTCGATAGAAGAACTGCAGCCTGGAGAGGAACTCCAGCGGCTCTTTGCCAGGAACTGGCCAGCGTACAAAACCTGGTTCCTGTCGGATGGCGATGCACGGCGGCCAAATTACCTCGCCTGCCATCGGGCGATCGATGAACATATGCCGGAATTGTTGCCCGTGTACGAAGTGCTGATGAAGGTGCTGCAATGCAACGACGCCGAGGCCAGATTCCTCAGTTTATACCAGCCTCCACCAGTGATGTCGGGGTGCTCTCAATTGATCTGGCCGCATGAAAGCGGTGCATTGATCAGAAATTACGACTATCCGCCAAAGCATTGCGACGGCATCGTCATGCTAACCGAATGGACGGGTACGCGGGTACTGGGGATGACTGATTGTCTATGGGGTTTGTTGGACGGCATCAACGAGCATGGTTTGGCAGCGTCCTTGGCATTTGGCGGGCGAGCGATCGAAGGACATGGCTTCGGTGTCTCTCTCGTATTGCGCTACATACTAGAAACGTGCAATAGCACGCAACAAGCATTAACCGTGTTGGCACGGGTGCCAGTACATATGGACTACAACATCGCCCTCATTGATGAAACGGGTCATAGCGCTACGGTACTGTTATCGCCCGATCGTGGTACCGAAGTGACTGATCGCCTGGTATCAACCAATCGGCAGCATGATTTTGACCCGATTAAGTACAAGCCACTCGCGGATACAAACACGCGTGAAAAATTCCTCCAGCAGTCAATCGGTAATCCTAACGCGTTCTTGCCGGCCGTTAAACGAGATTTCCTTCACGCTCCACTATATCGCCATCATCATCAGCATAATGCTGGCACCTTGTACACAGCCGCTTATTCTCCGGCTAATCGTCACGCTGACTACCTTTGGCCGGATAGCAGCTGGAGCTTATCTCTGAGTGATTTCGAAGAGCAGTCTTTAACCGTTACCTACAATTAGAAACCACTCCCACACACCGAGCCAAATTACCCCCAAAAGGGTAATCGACAGTGTGACCGCACTGTATAGAATAAGGCCTTATCTATTGCGTTATTTTGTCACACGAGGTGTGAGTCATGGCGGCGAAAAAGAAGCTTACGAGCTTAACCGATATCTATTCCTTCTTTCGTAAGAATGAACTGCCCGTGTATTTTGTTTCACCGACTGCATACAACATCCTCGGGCTGGGCCAATGGGTACGCACGTTTAAATACATCAGCCATTTCGATTCGTTTGATGGCTACCACCCGCGGGTACTCAATCCTCGTGCACTGGAACCACGTGACTTCGAGTCGATGGAAGAAATTGTTAATTACTTACTCAGTCATAAAGAGACGGTTGATCTTATTCGAGCCAATGGCCCTGGCGGGAAATTGCTCACTGTCATGTTCGACGAAGAAACTGAGTCATTGTGCGATCAGTTGGGTCTTGAGATCGCCTTGCCGTCAGCCGCTTTACGTCAACGGTTGGACTCAAAAATCGTTACCACACAGTTGGCGAGTGAAGTGGGTGTTGCCAGCGCCCCTAATGTTTTGGGTACCGCAAATACTTATGCCGATCTCAGCGCATTGGCACAACAGCATGGACTAGGTAGTAACCTCGTTGTGCAGACACCCTATGGCGACTCCGGACGTACCACTTTCTTTATTCAATCCGAGCATGATTGGAGCCGGCATGCGGACAAAATCATCGGTGAACAGCTAAAAGTCATGAAGTACATCAACCACGTGCCGGGCACCGTCGAGGCGGTGGCTACTCGCTGTGGAACCTTAGTCGGTCCACTGCAGACAGATATTACCGGATTTGCCGAGCTGACACCGTACAAGGGTGGCTGGTGTGGAGATGATTTATTTGCCGGTTCGGTCACCGAAGTGCAACAGACCAAAATCCAACAGATGGCGCGTGCAATGGGCGACCGCCTGTACGCAGAAGGCTATCGGGGGACGTTCTGTTTTGATTATCTGTTAGACGTTGATGATGGCGAGGTCTACCTGGGCGAAGTGAACCCGAGAATCAGTGGTGCGAGCCCGTTAACCAATCTGGTCACATCAAAATACGGTGGTGCACCCCTCATGTTGTTCCATCTATTGGAATTTATGGATGTCGATTTCGATATTAATATTGAACAAGTGCAATCACGCTGGTCCGATTTTGACAGCTGGACGCAACTGGTGCTAAAGCAATCCGACGATAAAACCGAGCAGATCACCAAGGCGCCGATGTCTGGCATTTGGCGCATGCAAGACGATCAAAGCATCAAGTTCGTGCGCCGCAGCATCGATTGGCATAACGTCGCGGATGAAAACGAAGCGTTCTACATGCGTGTTCACGGCGTGGGAGAATATTGCTACTCCGGTGCGGATATGGGGATACTGGTGACACGCGGCAGAATGCAGTCCGATGAGCGCCAGTTACTCCCCCGTGCAAAGGTTTGGATCAGCGCAATACATAAGGAATTTGAGAGCATCCCCATTCCACCACGAATTACGCATGTGACGCCCGAGGCAGGGATTCGGAAAATGTTATAGGCAATTTTTACCAGGTTAGCGATTGCTGCGTGTTTCGTATGCTCAAGTGGATCGTACGTTTCGTTAATAGACTATCTGAGGAGAGCTATCATGCTTATTGGAGTACCTAAAGAAATCAAGAACCATGAATACCGTGTGGGGCTGACGCCGGCGAGCGTGCGAGAACTTGTCTCTAACGGACACGATGTAGTGGTAGAAACCAATGCAGGTGCTGGCATTGGTTTCGAGAACGATGACTACACTGGCGTAGGAGCAACAATTGCGGATACCGCGCAGTCAATATTTGATAGCGCCGAAATGTTTATCAAAGTGAAGGAACCGCAACCGGATGAATGCCGTATGCTCAGGAAGGGGCAATTGCTGTTTACCTACCTGCATTTGGCGCCCGATCC
>JBPCXM010000636.1:0-15706 GCA_051008535.1 Pseudomonadales bacterium
CGGCGAGGCGGTGTAATCAATTTGATCGCGTAAGTTCGAATGCAAAGCGACACGGCGCATAAATTCATTAACCTCGGTCACGCTGGTTTCTCTACCGAGGGTCAGATTCAAAATCGCCATCGACACATCCGGTGTCGGCACGCGTATCGCGTTGCCCGTCAATTTGCCCTTCATGGAAGGCAACACCTTGGCGACCGCTTTCACTGCGCCGGTTTCGGTCAACACCATGTTCAGTGGCGCACTGCGACCGCGGCGGTTGCCCTTATGGTAGTTGTCGATCAAGTTTTGATCATTCGTGTAAGCGTGCACGGTTTCGACATGGCCGTGGTCTACGCCGAACTCCTCATCAAGCGCTTTTAGCGGTGGCACGATCGCATTGGTGGTACACGATGCAGCCGACACTATGCGATCGGCCGCGGCCAATTCATTGTTGTTAATGCCAAATACAATGTTTTTCAGCTTGCCCTTGCCGGGCGCGGTCAGCAGGACGCTTTTCACGCCCTTGGCCTTCAAGTGCAAGCCCAGACCCTCTTCGTCACGCCAAATACCGGTGTTGTCTATGATAATCGCATTGTTGATGCCGTATTTGGTGTAATCAATTTCATCGGGCGCATTGGCATGGATAACCTTGATCTCGTTGCCGTTGGCGACGAATGAACCACGCTCTTCGTCAACCCGGATGGTGCCCTTAAACGTGCCGTGTATCGAATCACGACGCAACAGGCTGGCGCGTTTTACCAAATCGTTGCCGCTGCCCTTACGTATGACAATCGCTCGAATCCGCAGTACATTTCCGGCGCCAACTTTTTCGATCAGTAGCCGCGCCATAAGACGGCCAATTCGGCCAAAGCCATACAGCACAACGTCTTGTGGCTGGTTGAGCGGTTGCTCCTTGCTGCCAATCAAATCGCTAAGCTTGGTTTGCAAGAATTCCGCCGCCGACGCACCGCTATTGGTGGACATATACTCGACCGCCAAACGACCGATATCAATATGCGCCGGACCCAGGTCAAGTTCAGCCAGCGCTTTGATCAAAGGATAGGTTTCAAACTCTGAGAGCTCGTTTTTTTCGACCTGCCGTACGAAACGATGCGACTTCATCACATTCAGCACCGAACGTCCGACCAGAGAGCGGCCGTAAATAAATGTTTTTACGTTATTGCGGCGATACAGTTTGCCTACCAACGGGATCATGCCCTCCGCCAGTGCTTCGCGTTCTTTCCAGTCGGAGAAGTAGTCATCGGGTCTTTCGCGTTGTTGTTGATTCACGTAATTACCTTGTTCCGTTGTCTGAGTCGTCAAAAAAACGCGTCATTATCAGCCGTTAGGGCCCGCAGTTCAATATGTAATAGCCCTAACACTGACAACAGGAATGTGCGTGCTGCTGTTTAATGCGCGAATCAGTTAACATGGCGGTTTTTTGCTGTTGAACATGTCGTTAATCACCCCACTCCACCCTCCCCTGCCACAGAAACCAGGCCAGCGACTGACGTGGGCCGGGCTGCATGGTGCCAGCAATTCGGTGGCGATCGCCAGCGCCGCTGAGCATCACGACGGATTGACCGTGGTCATTTGTGTAGATAGCAGCCAGAGTTTGCAGTTAGAGGAAGAACTGCGGTTTTTTGCCAGCGAGCCGGTGGTTCATCTGCCTGATTGGGAAACTCTGCCTTACGACAGCTTTTCACCACACCAGGATATTATCTCCGAGCGGCTGCGCACGTTTTACCGCATCGGCGAATTGCAACGCGGCATCTTGGTGGTACCCATCACGGCTTTGATGCAGTGCACGGTAGCGCCGCATTACATTGCGCAAAACAGCTTGGTGTTGGCAAACGGCCAGACTTTATCGATAGACAGTTTTCGTCACAAATTGACCAGCAGCGGCTACCGCCATGTGGAAACTGTGTTCGAGCACGGCGAATTTGCCGTGCGCGGCGCGATTATTGATGTATTTCCCATGGGCAGCAAATTGCCGATTCGCATCGAACTTTTTGACGATGAGATCGACTCGCTGCGCAGCTTCGACACCGAATCCCAACGCACCAGCGAACGGCTAGACCGCGTCAATATGTTGCCGGCCAAGGAATTCCCACTGGATAGCGGTGGCGTGCAGACTTTTCGCCATAACTGGCATGAAACCTTCGATGTGAATCATTCGGCCTGCCCTATTTACCAAGACATCAGCACCGGCGTGGCCAGTCCCGGCATCGAATACTATCTGCCACTGTTTTTCGACCGCCGTTACACCTTGCTGGACCACTTACCCGACGAGGCGCTGATTATTCATACGTCCGGGGTGCACGCCGCGGCGGAAAGTTTTTGGCAGGAAATCGTCAACCGCTATACCGAGTACGGCGTTGACCCGTTGCGCCCGTTGCTACAACCGCAGCAAGTATTCTTGCGGGTCGATGAACTGTTCTCCGAACTCAAGCAATTTACCAGCGTGCAGCAACTGGAAGCAGGAACAGCGTCAGGCGAAGGTAATGACCTGGCATCAACACCGCTGCCCGCCATCGACGTCAACAGCCAACTGGCGCAGCCATTGCAAAAACTTGAACACTTGTTGGCTGATTCCAGCGCGAGAGTGCTGTTTTGCTGCGAGTCGGCCGGGCGTCGCGAGACCATGCTGGAACACCTGCAAAACGTAGGCGTGCAGCCTGTGCAGCTTACCCACTGGAGCGAGTTTGTTGCCGGTGATGCGCAATACAACATCGCCATTGCACCAGTCTATGTGGGCTGTCATATGACAGCCGATGAGCTGCTCATTATTTGCGAAGACCAATTGTTCGGTCATCGTGTGCGCCAACGGCGGCGGCGCGAACCAGAGTTGGGAATCAATGCCGACCTGGTGATCAAAAACCTCACCGAACTGCGCATTGGCGCACCGGTAGTACACATTGAGCACGGTGTCGGCCGCTATCGTGGCTTGATTACCTTGACTGTCGACAACAGCGCTAGCGAGTTTTTGCATCTGGAGTACGCCGACGATGCACAACTATACGTGCCAGTCACCGCCTTGCATTTGATCAACCGCTACAGCGGCGCCGAAGATGACCTGGCGCCATTGCACCGGCTGGGCAGCGACCACTGGCAAAAAGCACGACGCAAGGCGGCCGAAAAAGTCGCCGATGTGGCAGCGGAACTATTGGAAATTTATGCGCAACGCGCGGCGCGCAAGGGATTTAAATTCAACAATCCCGAAGCCGACTACCGCCGCTTTGCTGATATGTTTCCGTTCGAGGAAACCGTCGACCAGCAAACAACCATTCGCGCAGTTATGCACGATATGCTGTCTGACACGGCCATGGACCGTTTGGTATGCGGCGATGTCGGCTTCGGTAAAACCGAAATCGCTCTGCGTGCTGCCTTTGTCACTGCTCAAAACAGCAAACAAGTGGTGGTGTTAGTGCCGACCACCCTGCTCGCCGCGCAGCATTTTGATACCTTTAAAGACCGCTTCGCCGATTGGCCGGTAACTATTGAGATGTTGTCGCGTTTTAAAAGCGCCAAAGAGCAGCAAGTTATTGAAAAACGTTTACAGGAAGGATCGATAGATATCGTTGTCGGCACGCATAAATTGCTGCAAAAGAAACGCCGTTACAAAGCACTGGGACTGTTAATTATCGATGAAGAACATCGCTTCGGGGTCAAGCAAAAGGAGGCTCTAAAAGCGCTGCGCAGCGAAGTCGATATTTTGACCCTGACGGCCACGCCTATTCCGCGCACGCTGAACATGTCAATCGCTGGTCTGCGTGACTTGTCCATTATCGCCACTCCTCCGGCACGGCGGTTGTCGGTGAAAACCTTCGTCCGCGAACGCCACGATCCGGTGATCCGCGAGGCGATTTTGCGCGAGATTCTGCGCGGCGGCCAGGTTTATTATTTGCACAATGATGTGAAAACTATCGAGCGGGCGGCAGAAGAACTGGCCGAGCTGGTGCCGGAAGCACGCTGTGTTATAGGCCACGGCCAAATGCGCGAACGCGAGCTAGAACGGGTGATGTCTGATTTTTATCATAAGCGTTTCAACGTGCTGGTGTGTACCACGATTATTGAAACCGGCCTAGACGTACCCACCGCGAACACCATCATTATCGAACGCGCCGATAAATTCGGTCTGGCACAATTGCACCAACTACGCGGCCGGGTCGGACGCTCGCATCACCAGGCATATGCATATTTGTTCACCCCGTCTATAAAAAACATCAGCAAAGATGCCGTCAAGCGGTTGGAAGCAATCGAGCAAGCGGGCGATCTCGGCGCCGGGTTTACCCTGGCGACCCACGATATGGAAATACGCGGCGCAGGCGAATTGTTAGGCGAAGAGCAAAGCGGCCAGATTCAAAATATTGGTTTTTCCCTGTATATGGACATGCTGGACCGTGCCGTCAAGGCGCTGCAGAGCGGCGAGCAACTGGACCTGGAACAAACCTTCAGCATGAACAGCGATATTAATTTGCGGGTGCCGGCCTTGATTCCGGATGACTACTTACCCGATGTACACAATCGACTGATCATGTACAAACGCATTGCCTCGGCCGAAGACGACGCCACGCTACTGGCGCTGCGCGAAGAAATGGTCGATCGTTTTGGCGTGCTTACTGAGCCGATCAAGAATTTATTCCGCAGCGCCAAACTGCGTCGCGAGGCCAACGCGCTAGGCATAGCCAAGATTGATGCGGGCCCCGCCGGTGGGCGCATAGAGTTTGCACGCAACACAAGCGTTGAGCCATTTGCCCTGGTATCGTTGGTGCAGCAGCAATCCGCTACTTACAAGATGCAGGGCGCCAATAGTCTGAAGTTCACGATGAACCTTGAAGCTATCGAGGACCGCTTTCAGTTCATTGAAAACTTACTTGTGACTTTAGGCACGCCGGTAGCTGCGTAATGCGTTTGTGATTAAAATAGCAGCAGCGCGTAAAAAACAGCAGAGTAGTTTTAACTATGCCTAGAATTCACAGCTCTATTGGCTTGATCATTTTTGTTACGCTCACTGTCGTCTGCAGCGTGGCGTTGCAAGCGCAAGATCAAGAACGCTGGTTTACGATTGAACTGCTGATCTTCAAAAACGGCGGCAATGCCTGGCAGCGAGAAGACTGGGAGTCAAACCCCGAACTCTATTACCCGGAGCCGCTGCTTGTTTCATCAGCCTTGTCTATGTCGGATGAAACCGACACACCCACCAAAGAACTGGAATTTGATGGCAAACTAGCAGACGCCGCTGAAAAACTGATGAATACGGGGCAGTATCGCATTCTTTACACGCGACGCTGGCAACAAGGTCTGCTAAAAACCAAGGACGCGCCCCATTTGCTAATTACTGGCGGTGATCAGCACGGCGCCCACTACGAGCTGGAAGGATCAATCAAATTCAGTGTGGAGCGCTACCTGCACGTCAACACCAATTTGTGGTTCGCCACCTTTGGCGAGCCAGAAGTGCAGGACGACGACGCTATCGACAGCTACGCTGACGCCAGCGAAGATTCGGAAAACTATGATTCACAACGCTATGGCGAGCTGAATGTGGACGATGAGTGGGACGAATTTGAAGAAGACTTTGAAGAGCCGATGGTTTTGCCTAGCCCGCCATGGAACAGCGAATATATCGGCCCGCAGGAATCGATCCTCCGGGTCGTTACGCTCAAACAAACGCGCCGCTTGCGCAGCAAGGAAACGCATTATATTGACCACCCTTCGATTGGTATATTAATTCGTATCGAACCGGTGCCCGACGCCGATGCTAGTAACGGTGAAGACTAGGGACACGCTGTACAAGTCTATGGCGTCTCGTAAACCGGCTACTGTTGCTACATTTCATTGGCACTCATTAGACTATTTTTTAATTTCGCGACTGCTCTAATATAGCGAATATATACAAGCGAGTAGCTTTGCTTGATATATTTTTGTCGTTTCATCCTCAACCCTTTGAAAAACCAGTCCCTGCTAACGCGGCGCTAAGCTGGCGCAAAAAGACGCAGAAAAACCCGCCTATGTCAGCACTTAACCCAATGCTAGACTTGGGCAACACAAGTGCTATGTTAGGGGCGTTGACCATACAGAGACGCAGGTGTTGCAAATGACTCAACTATCACCGCACGTTGGCGCTTGGTATAAAGATGTTCAACTCGGTGCTGTTTTTGAAGTCGTTGCCGTGGACGACATAGATCAAACAGTGGAGACTCAATACCTCGATGGGGAGATCGGTGAATTTGATCTGGACACTTGGGACGACCTTCTACTAGAGCCCGCTTCGGGACCGGAAGACTGGCGTAAACCGTTTGAAATCGGTGATGAATTCGACTCTGATGCCGCATCGATTCGCGTCGACTGGTCTGACGCCATCAACCAGATTGAAGCCGAAGTTAGCATAGATTTCGGCGAATTGTAGCGCTAGAAACTAATTATTGGGCTCTTCCGATAGGCTCTCGTAATGACGCAAGACAATAGCGGCCGCTTCACCGGGCGTATCAACCACATGAAACAATTCGAGATCCTGCTCACCGACACAGCCATTCGTTAGCATTGTGCCGCGCAGCCATTGCACCAGGCCTTGCCAATAACTTTTGCCAAACAACACGATGGGAAACGGCTGAACTTTTTCGGTCTGCACCAATGTTAGCGCCTCGAATAATTCGTCCATGGTGCCAAACCCACCGGGGAAAATCACAAAGCCCACAGCGTGCTTCACAAACATAAATTTACGTACAAAAAAGTAGCGGAAATTGATGCTGATATCTTGATACGGATTATTAGACTGCTCCTCCGGTAGCGTGATATTCAAACCTACCGAAGCACCGGGCTTGTCAAACGCACCGCGATTGGCGGCCTCCATGATACCCGGCCCACCGCCCGATATAATAGCCAGATTGCGCTCCGCGAGCAGCCCGGCCAACTCCTGCGTCTGCTCATAATATTCGTTGTCAGGCCCCAGGCGCGCGCTGCCGTAAATCGATACCGCACCCCCAAGCTTGACCAACTTTTCAATGCCCTGTACTAATTCTGATTGAATTCTCAGCACTCGCCAGGCTTCTATGACCTTGTTCTCGTCCATTTGCCATCACTCCAATACGATTGAGTTGGAGCCTAAGTATAGTAGAGCGTTTGCAGCAAATCGTGGCGCCTGCATTCAATAACGCGAAAAAACCGCTTGCATAACATTGTTTGCTGTATATAATCACAGTAACTGTATGTTTGAACAGGCACGAATATGATTAAGCTCACCGCTAGGCAAGAACAAGTATTGGCGCTAATCAAACGTCACATAGAAGATACCGGCTACCCGCCGACGCGCGCCGACATAGCGCTGGAACTTGGTTTCAAGTCGCCTAATGCCGCTGAGGAGCATTTGAAAGCATTGGCACGCAAGGGCGCCATCGAGGTGATTGCCGGTGCATCACGCGGCATACGTATTCCTGATATGCAGCCTGGTATTCCCATCGTCGGGCAGGTTGCTGCGGGCGAACCGATTCTCGCGCAAGAACATATTGAAGATTACTGTGAAGTGCCGACTACCATGTTTCATCCGCGGGCCGATTTTTTCCTGCGCGTTAAAGGCATGAGTATGATGAACGCCGGTATTTTCGAAGATGATTTACTGGCGGTGCACAAAACACCGGAGGCACACAACGGTCAGATCATTGTGGCGCGCATTGACGATGAAGTCACGGTCAAACGCTTGCGCCGCGGTCGCAGTAAGCAGCAATTGACCTTGCTACCGGAAAACCCCGATTTTGAACCCATCCAGGTTGACCTGCGTGAGCAATCCTTCAGCATCGAAGGATTAAGCGTTGGCATCGTTCGCATAGGGAGCCACTAACATGCTGCAATTTACCTCACCATTTAAACCACCGTTATTTCTTGCCTGCCCCGAGGGTAATCCCTTGCCCGCTATGCCGTTGCGCGCACGGAAGCGGAAGCAAACGCATGTTACGGATCTAGTATTGGGCGACTTGAGCCCCGAGCATACCGAGCTACTGCTAGGCGCGCTGGGGTTTTTGGCTGGCTCGCAACAAACCTGGATCAGCTGGATTAATCCACCGCATTGGGGCCAATTGTGGCTGCGCGAGAGGGCACCAAGCGCAATGCAAATTCGCCTGCTATACCAAGACTCGCAACACAGCGCTTTTCACTTGCTGTATAAAACAATGCAAGCCGGCAACAATGCATGGGTTGTGGGAAACGGGGCAGAAATATCCGCTCGAGAGCGTGAAATATTGGAGCAAGCCGCAGAGCATCACGGCTGTCGATTGCTATTGGTCAGTCAACGCCGGCAACAGCAACAACTAAGAGGATTGAGAGTTTAGTACACCCTCTAATGTGTTCTCTAATGCAATATGCGGTGTTCCGGAATTTCCTCGTCCGGCTCTAGCTCCTCAATGCTGAGAGAATTTTCTTCCGCGTTAATCTCTGCCGCCGCTTCGATACCGGCCTGGATCATCACACGCGCGATTTCTAGCTTTGAGTCGGGCATATATTGTTTGGATTCATCCGAAAAGCGAATATTAACCAGCGGTTCGCCGTCACCGTCCGCGCGCTTCAACACAATATCGCCATTGGGCAGTTCGATTATTTCCAAAAAAGAAGAAGTCAAATAGATCACCAAGTGTTCTGGCTATAATACTACGTCGCCAGTCAGAGGAATATGCACTGAGTTTACCAGCGATCAATCCGTTAGCCAAACCGTTTTGTTGACGCTCAGCGGCTGCCGATCACAATTCAAACGGCGTGTAGAATCCTTGAGCGATTCCTGGAAAGTTAGCGGCTCACCACTCCTGCGCCATATCGCGTTGATGTTGAACACAGGTTCGCAATGCCTGGTAAATCTCAAAACAATTCGAATAACTAAGATTATTATTAACTATTTCATCAAGTTGAAGCACATTTATGAGATTTTTTTTATCTTTTGCCGATACCGCGCCTGTTGCCGTGTGACTGCGCGCATGAGTCGCGATCAGTAGAACATGCGGCCATGACCGGTCGCACTCAAGATTTGTGAGCTCGGCCACTTCAGCCACAAATGTTTGTTGTGCCGCTAGTGCCGCAGACAACTCAGTCGCGCTCGACAGTGGTTGTGGTGCCAAACCATGCGCTTCTGCGAGCTCGCTTAGAAAACAGCGATAAGCCAAACCTAATTCCAGCAGCACTGCTTCGGCCAGCGCGTCAACCAGGTTTGAATCAGAGGCGGCCTGAAGCGGCACAAGCAGTAATTTTACCCGTGATAATTTTTCATTGGTCTGATTGCGCATAGATCGCACCACAACGAAAATCTCTAGTCCGAATAGCGCCTAAGCCTTCTTCCTTCTTTTTTTGACCGCTTTTGATTTCGCCTGTTCCTCTACCCATTTGCCGCTCTTGTAAAAGGCGCGCCAACCGGTCGCCTTGCCGTCGATTTCGCTCAGCAAATATTGCTCTTTTGTTTTACGGCTGTAGCGAATAACAGTGGGATTACCATCTGGATCTTCGCTCGGCCCAGAAAATAAAAAGTTGTATTTCGGGTCAATTTCTTCCTTATGTGGCAATATTTCACGCAGCAACGGCGCTCGCGTTTCCCGATTCTTTGGAAATTGGCTGGCAGCGAGAAACATACCGGCGGCGCCGTCGCGCAGCACATAGTGATCTTCCACTTTGACACACTCTAGCTCTGGCATGGGCACAGGATCCATTTTTGGCGGCGCCGCTTCGCCATTGCGCAAAAGTTTGCGGGTGTTTTTGCAGTCGTCACTAGTACACCCGAAATATTTACCAAAGCGGCCGGTTTTCAGCTGCATTTCGGCACTGCATTTATCGCATTCGAGCACCGGGCCTTCGTAGCCCTTAATCTTGAAGCTGCCTTCTTCTATTTCATAGCCGTCGCAATCGGGATTATTGCCGCACACATGTAACTTGTGCCCTTCATCGATAAGGTAGCTGTCCATCGCTATATTACAGGTCTTGCAACGATGACGCTCGCGCAACAGCAGCGACTCTTGCTCAGAATCATCGTCGGCATCGGCGCTGACGACTTCATCACCATGCACCAAATTGATGGTGGTTTTGCAACGTTCCTTGGGCGGCAATGCGTAACCCGAGCAACCGAGGAACACGCCGGTGCTGGCGGTTCGAATTTGCATGGGTCGTCCACATGTCGAACAAGGCAGGTCGATTTCGGTTGGGGTGTTGCCGCGCATGCCATCTTCGTCATTTTCGGCAAGCTCTACCTGGGCGCGAAAGTTTGTGTAAAACTCATCCAGCAAAGCCTTCCACTCCCGCTTGCCGTTAGCGATTTCATCCAGTGCCTGTTCCATGTTGGCGGTAAAACTGTAGTCCATCAAATCCTTAAAATTTTCTGCCAGGCGGTCGGTGACAATATCACCCATTTTCTCGGCGTAGAAGCGGCGATTCTCCACTCGTGCGTAGCCACGGTCTTGAATCGTAGAAATAATCGACGCATAGGTCGATGGCCTGCCTATGCCGAGTTTTTCTAACTCTTTAACCAGGCTGGCTTCGGTGTAACGCGGCGTCGGCTTTGTAAAATGCTGGCTTGGATCGAGTCGTTGCAAGTCCAGTGTGTCGCCCTGCTTCACGTCCGGCAGCAGCAGGTCTTCGTCTTTTTTCGACTGCGGCGGCAAGACTTTCATAAAACCATCGAAGGTAATAATGCGACCGTTTACCCGAAGTTCAAATTCCTCGGCACTGACCAGCAAGCGGGTACTCATAAATTTCGCGGGCGGCATCTGGCATGCGACGAATTGGCGCCAGATGAGCCCATACAAGCGCTCGGCGTCACGTTCCATACCCTGCAGATGTTCCGGTGCAACGTTAACGTCTGACGGTCGAATCGCTTCGTGCGCCTCTTGCGCGCCTTCCTTGCTGCCATACACATTGGGCGCGTCGGGCAGGTATTTTTTGCCGTATTTTTGTTCTATAAAATCACGACAGGTCGCCACTGCGTCCTGACTGAGATTGGTCGAATCGGTACGCATGTAGGTGATGTATCCAGCCTCGTACAAGCGCTGCGCCATCATCATGGTCTTCTTCACCGAAAAGTTGAGGCGTGTACTGGCCGCCTGTTGTAATGTGGACGTTATATACGGGGCGCCTGGTTTAGATTGCGTGGGTTTATCTTCGCGCTTGGCAATGGTGTACTGGGCCGCCTGCAGCACTTGTAACGCGGCATCAGTTTGCTCTTTGTTATTGGGCCGAAAATTTTCACCTTTATATTTTTTAACCGCCAGTTTCAGCGGCTCTTTCGCAGCAGTCAGCACATGCGCATCGACTTCCCAAAATTCTTCGGGTACAAATGCGTGAATTTCACGCTCGCGCACTACCAATAGACGCACGGCGACCGATTGCACTCGGCCAGCCGACAAACCGCGTGCTACTTTAGCCCAGAGCAAGGGCGATAGCATAAAACCGACTACCCGGTCGAGGAAACGACGCGCTTGCTGCGCATTAACGCGTTTTAGATCCAGCTCACCTGGATCGGAAAAGGCTTCCTGAATGGCATTCTTGGTGATCTCATTAAATATAACGCGGCTGTAGCGACTATTATCACCGCCAATAGTCTCGCGTAAATGCCAGGCGATGGCCTCTCCCTCGCGGTCAAGGTCCGTCGCGAGGTAAATGTGATCGGCGTCGGCGGCCAAGCGCTGCAGCTCGTTAACGACTTTTTCCTTACCGGGTAACACCTGGTAATTGGCCATCCAACCCGACTCCGGGTCGATTCCCATGCGCCGAATCAGCTGCTCTTTGGATTTTTGTTTTTGATGGATCTTCTTTTTCTCGGGTGACATTTTGCGCGTTTTTGCAGCAGCCTTGGCACGCTCTTTGGGATCAAGCTTACTGCCGTTCGCCGACCCGCTGGTGGGCAAATCGCGAATATGGCCAACACTTGATTTCACAACAAAATCCTTGCCCAAGTACTTATTAATCGTCTTGGCTTTGGCTGGCGATTCAACAATAACGAGTGATCTACCCATACTTTTCTTCAACCGATAGAGTATTGCGTTAACAAAAAGCGCACATATATACGGACTGATGACAGCCCGGTCAAGGGGCGCGTCTACAGTTTTACTGCCATTAGGTTAGTTCATTCCCACCAAATCGCTAAAACAAAAGGCTTAAAAATTAAACTTTTTATTACTTATCTACTTCAGAGCGACCGATAAGAACAAAAATCAACCAAGTCATCAAGATGGTTCTTGCAACACCGACGGAGCTCAATTGTCGTGTACTACATGTAACGCGCTCCTGACTTATAGTCTTCGCCACACCTTCTGACACCGGCGATAGTACTCTTTCCACTGGTTTCGGACTGCGTTAGACTCATGCCCCCTCCCGCAACCCACGCTAATAGAGGAAAACAGTCATGGCAACATATGACCACATACTGCTGTGCACCGATTTGAGCGACGAGTCTGATCAAGTTGCAACCAGAGCTGCTGCAATACGTGACAGCTCCTCCGCAAAACTGAGCGCCATTCATATCATCGAGCCGTTGAGTTTTGCCTACGGTGGCGACATCCCCATGGACTTTTCCAACGTGCAGGCGGAAATACACAAACAGGCCAGCAAGCAATTAGCGGCATTTGCCAACAAATATTCTATTGCGCAGGCGGACCAAATTATCGTCGTAGGCAGGGCAGAAACGGAAATTCACCGTTTTGCAAAAGAGCAACAGGTAGACCTCATCGTGGTTGGCAGCCATGGACGACATGGACTTGCCCTATTACTCGGATCTACCGCAAACGGTGTACTGCACGGCGCGGCCTGCGACGTACTTGCCGTGCGAGTTAAGTAAATTTATTTTCCTTCGCACTGATTTCTACCCTCTGACTGGCCATTCTTGGCTATCATTAGTATCAGCGCATTGCTTAACTCGCGCTGGTGGTTTTTTGTGCTCTTCGTTCCAGTGTCCTGTAATGAATAAACTGTACTTACAGAGCCTCCCAATTTGTTTTCTGCAAGACGCAGGTTGCAGGGAATGCAGGTCACCTTTCCAAAAACTGCACCAACAGAAGGCGCTTTTAGGCGACGCTGTAGAAGGCAAATTGGGTGACTCCCTGCGGGCGAGACGCCTAAGGGACACCAGCGTTGTTGCGCTTTCTTGACGTAGGCCCTCTATGCCCGCAAAAACGCGCCTAGCTGCTGACCTTTTAGCGTCTCGCTGTATGCACAGTTTATTCATTACAGCACACTAACTTTCATTGATTTGACCAAATAAGCTGAAGAATTAGAGCTATGCGTTTTATTCCTACATTCTTGACCTACGATTCCGGTCGCCTTCACTTTAGCGCCATAGTATTTTTGTTAGTTTTCGTAGCGCTATCTCTCACACCGACATGGGTTGATGCCGGTGAACTACAACAACAACGAGCCAATTACCAACGCGCAGAGAAACTATTACGCGAAGGTAAAATAAAACAGTTTCAAAAACGAGCAAAATCACTGAAGCAATACCCTTTGTATCCCTACCTGCAATTGCAGGAACTCAGTCGTCGTCTCCGCACTGCAAAAACCAAAGAAGTCAAAAAATTTTTGGAACAATACAAGCAATTTAGTATTGCCCGACGCCTGCACAGCCGTTGGTTGTACAACCTAGCCAATCGCAAACAGTGGCAGACTTTCCTGCAGTTCTATGACGATACGCACGCTGGTACCGAATTGCGTTGCTATTACCTGCGCGCTCTGCTCAGCACTGGCAAAGCCAATGATGCCTTCGCTGGTGTACCGTCAATCTGGTTAGCTGGGAAGTCACAACCTAAGTCCTGTGACCCATTATTTGAACGTTGGATAGACGCCGGCAAGCTCACCGAAGAATTAACCTGGCGGCGCCTGCATCTAGCTCTGGAGAAAAACCAGATCAGTTTGGCACGCTATCTGAGCAGGCTACTAAAACAAGCCAAGTATAAATCCAGTGCGGCTACCTTTATGGCCGTGCATAAGGACCCGAAGCGATTGAAGAAGCTCGCGGCCAACAAGCAGCAAACTGCGCTCAGCGCGGATATTTTCCTGCACGGGATTCGGCGCTGGGCGCGCACTGACGTAGAGGCGGCGGCAAAATTGTTCGACAAGTCTGCGGCGCGGTTTCAATTTGACAGCACCGACCTCACAGAGGCAAAAAATTCGCTGGCTTATCGGTTTCTAATTACCCCGTCGAAGTATGGTTTAAAGTGGTTGAGTAAGCAGATTGAAACCAACGCCGACCCCGATTTAATTGAGTACACGGCCCGATTGACCTTGTTGTATCAAAACTGGCCGCAATTGCTAGCGGCGATCGAGCGAATGCCAGTGTCACTGCGGCAGCAAATGCGTTGGCGCTACTGGTCAGCGAGAGCGCAACAAGAAATCAATGGCGCGAACGACAGTGCGACCGCCGAGGCCATTTTCGTCGAGCTGGCCGATAAACGCGATTACTACGGCTTCCTTGCAGCCATCGAATTGGGCCAGACTTTTGATTTTAATGATCACGCGCTGCGACCAGACGCCGCTGTGATAGCAGAAGTTGCTGAATTACCCGGCATAAAAATGGCTCTCGAGTTGTATGCGGTAGGCCAACTCAGTCACGCACGTCGCGAATGGCTGCACGCGATACGTGGCGCACCGCCACTAAAGATGGTGGCGGCTGCCGCATTAGCACATCAATGGGGTTGGGATAATCAAGCCATCACCACTACGATTAAGGCCGAAACATGGAACGAATTGACTTTGCGTTTTCCCATCAGTTTTCTCGACTACATGAAAAAAGGTGCGCGCATCGCCGATATTGATTTGGCATGGATGTACGCGATCGCTAGGCAGGAAAGCGCAATGAAGCCGGACGCTATGTCACCGGTCGGTGCGCGCGGCCTGATGCAGCTCATGCCCGCCACCGCACGCGAAACCGTAAATCGTTCACAGTTGCCGCTGAGCAAACCACAATTACTTGAGGAAAAACACAATTCGCTGATCGGTTCCGCGCATTTGTCCGAGCTGATGGATTACTATGCGAATAGCCGCATCCTCGCCAGCGGCGCGTACAACGCTGGTCGGCGCAACGTCGATGGCTGGCTGAAGCGCAGCAAACAGACTTTACCGTTCGACGTGTGGATTGAAACTATCCCTTTTCGCGAAACCCGCGGCTATGTACAAAACGTATTAATGTTTGCCAGCATCTACGATTACCGCATGGGCGATACAATTCGTTTTGTACATGCGGATGAGCGGGTGATCAAGCCATAGGAATAGCTGGTAATCTGCGGCACGCAAGAGGCTGAAGTTATTTTTCCGTTCCACGGGGCATCCCTGCCCCATCCCGCATCCATCCCTGGCGCTAGTCACTCCAAAACAACTTCAGCCTCTTGCATGCCTCGCAACCGAGTACACCCAATCTTACAGAATATCTCAGAGTGAGCAACGAACAGGTCGCCTAATGTTTTGTAGTGACTAGCGCCAGGGACGAGCGAGGGACGGGCTCAGGGATGAGCCCTGGAACGGAAAAACAGTAGGCGATCTGTTTGTTGCGGGTGAATCATGTGACAGCTTCTAACAAATCTAAACTATCGCCCTTGCTAATTTGGCCGTTGCTATCATGAATCAAGTTCTGACCAAAACAGACCCCACCACGACCGCGTCGGTGCTGCGCCAGGGCATGCGAGACCTGTGGCTCTTTCTGCGCGCTGGCACGGTTGATTGAAGGAATAACACAACGCGCGCATGCTTTTACGACACGGTAGTCGACTTCGCCAAT
>JBPCXM010000637.1:0-8090 GCA_051008535.1 Pseudomonadales bacterium
TGCTGTTATTGTCGCCACCGAAGCAGTGAATCTTGATGATCTCAGGGAGCACTGTTCGGATGCCGGATTGGCCAAAGCCAAGTGGCCGGAATTCATGACCGAGACCGATCTGATTCCTCTCTCGGCTATTGGCAAGGTGGTTCGTGCAGAACTCGAGGAACTGGTTCAGCAGCGCATTGAAAGCGGGCAGTCGAGTTGATCGACCCGCTTTAAAATGAGGAACATAGAATGAGCAGACAGCTCACGGTGGCCGATATGCAGGAGATGATCGGTCGATCGCGATTCCACCAGCTTTTCAGGCCGCAAGTACTCGAGGTTGACTACGATCAACTTCGACTGACCATCAAGATGACAATGAGCCCGGAACTTGAGCGCCAGCCCGACACTAGCCAGTGGCACGGAGGGGCGGTTTCCGCAATCATCGATACGGTGGGTTGCTACGGATTGGCGATGCTTGCTCACGAACCGCTGCCCACCATTAATTTCCGCACGGACTATTTGCGCCCGGCGATGCACACGGATCTGACGGTGGTTGCCCAAATACGCCAGGCGGGGCGCACGGTTGGCGTGGTCGATGTCGATGTCTTCGATGATGCCGGGCGTCTGATCGCGCTTGGTCGTGCAAGTTATTCAGTCTATGCGCCTCAAAACAAGGCCCGAGATCCCGAGTAGATTGCTTCCCGGGCATGCGTGCCACTATATAAAGACGATTAGGAGCCTAGACCGATGAAAGCAGCGATCTTAACTGGCCATGGCGGCAACGAAGTTGTTGATTATGGTGATTTCCCCACGCCGGAACCCAAGCACGGCAATGTGCTGGTTAAAATGAAGGCGGCCGCGATCAATCACGTCGATCTTTACATGCGAGATAGTGGCGCCGGCATCACCCATGAATTACCCATGGTCATGGGTATTGATGGCGCGGGCGTGGTGGAAGAAGCGAATCCTTGCAACGGCTTCCAAAAAGGTGATCCGGTGATCATCTATCCGGACGAACATTGCGGCCAATGCCGCTATTGCCAGGCCGGCGAACAAGCTTTCTGTCTCAAGGTCGCGATCTTGGGCGAGCATAGGCATGGGACTCTAGGCGAGTATCTGGCAATTTCGGCCCGCTGTCTGCTGCCCAAGCCGGAGAGCCTCAGCTTTGACGAAGCGGCCTGCCTGCCGGTCGCCTATTTGACGGCTTGGCGCATGATTTTTACCCGAGCGCAAATCCGCCCCGGGCAGACGGTTCTAATTCATGGGATCGGCGGTGGGGTTTCCCTGGCGGCGCTGCAGCTATGCAAGATGGCGGGTGCCCACGTGATCGTGACATCGTCCAGCGACGAAAAATTAGCGCGAGCAAAAACCATGGGCGCCGACCAAGGCATCAACTATACGCGCGACCCCGTCGCCAACACCGTGCTTGCCGCTACGAACAAGCTGGGCGTTGACGTGGTGATCGAAAACGTCGGCAATGCCACTTGGGGCGATAGTTTGCGCTCGGTGTCCCGTGGCGGCAAGGTGGTGGTTTGTGGCGCAACAACCGGCGGTGATGCTCCGGCCGACCTGCAACGGGTTTTCGTCCGCCAGATCCAGATCCTGGGCTCCACCTTGGGCAATATCATGGAACTGCGCCAACTAATCCAGGCAGTCGCTCAGAATAAAATCAGGCCGGTGATCGACAGCACCTACAACCTGGACCAAATCCATGCGGCGCTCGATGCCATGGACAAAGGCCAACAATTCGGAAAAATCGTTATTCGCCACGAAGCTTAGCGCCTTGGCCTTGGACCAAGTAGAAGTCCTGAGTCTCGAGGAATAAGTGTGACCGCACAAAAAAAGATGAGCGGTGTCGATTGGGGACTGCTGCTGGTTCTCTCTCTGCTTTTTGGGGGGTCATACTTCTTTGTCGCAATCGCCCTGCGGGATCTGCCGCCGATGAGCGTGGTGTTTCTGCGTCTGGCTATCAGTGCCATTGTGCTCTGGCTTTTTATCGCTGCTACTCACAGCCGGCTACCGGGTGATATCCAGTTGTGGTTCAGTTTTTTGGTCATGGGCCTGCTCAACAATCTAATCCCTTACACATTGTTGGTCTGGGGCCAGACCCAGATTGCGTCAGGCTTGGCGGCGATTTTCAATGCAACGACCCCGCTGTTTACGGTAATCATCGCCGGCTTGGTATTGGCTGATGAACGCATCACCCTCGCCAAGCTTGTCGGACTCGTGTTGGGCTTCACGGGCACGATGATTATATTTTTTCCATCCATGTTAGGATCGGGTAATTCAATATGGGCTCAGCTGGCTTGTGTCGGCGCTGCCCTGTCATACTCATCGGCCGGTGTATACGGCAGACGTTTTGCCAGGACAGGCATATCACCGGCGGTCACGGCTACCGGGCAGTTAACTACAGCTGCAGTCCTGCTCCTACCTGCCGTTCTTTTTCACGATCAGCCATGGCAGCTTGGGATGCCAGGTTTATCGACATGGGTGGCAGTTTTTGCCCTTGCTGTATTTTCCACGGCGCTGGCTTACCTCATCTATTTTCGGCTGCTCGCTAACGCAGGGGCGACAAATCTGTTGTTGGTGACATTTCTGGCACCGATTTCTGCAATTCTACTCGGTGCTGTGTTTTTGCAGGAACAGTTACGCGCAGAGCATCTCGCTGGGATGCTCGTGGTCGGGCTCGGATTTGTGGCAATAGATGGGCGAATCCGATGGCGCATCTGGCCCCGATGTACATCGTAGCCGGAGGAAAATTGCTAGTATATGTTAGTATACTGCCTAATTGATGATGTGGCCGCGGGCGCGATTAATCGCAATTCTTCTTTAATCCGTGACCACGGAAACCCGGGGACGGAGAGTAAAATCTGTGAGGTATTATGGTAATGAGTAAAACGCTTGCAAAAGAAAACCAATACGCAGAACTTCCCAACCGACCGGGGTTTCTAATACGCCGCCTACATCAAATTCACGTGAGCAATTTTCTCAACGAATGCCACGGCCTAAATATTACTCAGGTACAGTATGGTGTGCTCAATGTGCTGGACGGCACCGCCGCTTTGGATCAGGTTTCTCTGGGCGCACAATTGGGGATAGACAGAACAAATGTGGCTGACGTGGTGGCCCGCTTAGAAAAACGTGGCCTGGTGAAGCGTATTATCAATCCTGCCGACCGTCGCAGTAAGCTGGTGTCAATCACCCGGGCGGGGCGGCAAATGGCAAAGGAATTGACACCGGCAATGGTCGCGGCGCAGAAAATATTGATAGAACCGCTGAGCGAGAAAGAACAGGCGACGTTGATAAAAATTTTACAGAAGCTATTGGCCGCCCATAACGAGGGTGCGCGGACGACTTTTGAGGCCAACTCTACAAAGAATTAGTGATGACGCTCAGTGATGCTAGCTTGTCGTCCAAGGGTTTTGTCGCGTAACTGGCCGACTCAGTGCGCTTATCTAAACAACGCTGGGTGGTTGACTTCACCCCCCGCATCGAAAAACTGTTTCATCAAAACAAGAAACGAACTGGCTTGCGTTGGAGAATGGACGCAACCTACTTAAAGACGTTGGCTCTGACAGGATAACTATGTCTGATGACTATAATTAGCTGGGACCGGTAACAGCTCGCGACACAGCGCTATCCATAAAGTGCGCTAAATATTTTCGATTGATCCGACGCAGGAGAATAACCATGGCGATCGACCCGCCGCTTACAGAACTGCCGATCGATACCGCGACTAGCGGATTCTATGCTGGTTTCAATCAAATTGTTTCCATTGGTTCTAAAATTGTCATCGGCTTGTTGATTGTTTGGGCCGCCGCCTTTCCGGAGCAGGCAGGAAGCGTGCTAAAGAGCATCAACGGGTTTCTCAATGCCCATTTCGGAACCTGGTATATGTACGTCATGACTTTCTATCTGGTGGTTTCTCTAGCGCTGGCGCTTTGGCCTTCCACCGGGCGCATTTATCTCGGCGCCAGCGGAGACAAGCCGGAATTTTCTAGATTCTCGTGGTTTTCCATGATGTTTGGGGCCGGCATTGGAATCGGCGTGCTGACCTACGCAACCGCCGAACCGATTTATCACTTTTCCACCAACCCAGACGTCATTGCTGGAACAATGGAGGGGGCAAAGGCGGAAACCGTACGGTCCGCCTTTAAATGGGCTTTCCTGCATTGGGGGTTTCCGGCCTGGGGCTGCTATGCCATGACCGGGCTTGCTTTGGCTTTTTTCAGCTATTCCCGCGGATTGCCGTTGACTATTCGCTCCGCTCTTGCGCCGCTGTTTGGTAAATATCTATCGGGCTCATTGGGACACCTGGTGGATATCGTTTCGGTAGTCGCGACCATTTTGGGTGTCGCCGTAACCATTGGTTACGGTGTTTCGCAGTTTGCCTCCGGCATATTCAACATCTCCGGTGCGGCCTGGATGATGGATGCCGAAGGGTTGCCGACCGTCTCCGCGATGCTAGTATCGCTGGTCATTGTAATGTTCGCCGCCACCGTTTCGGCGCTATCGGGCGTTGGCAAAGGGATTAAATGGCTGTCCAACCTTAACATGGGATTGTCTTTCTTCGTGTTGACCTTCTTCCTGATATTCGGCGCCACTTTGTTCTCTCTGCAAGCTTTGTTTGTCGGAGTGTTCGACAACATTGTCGCCTTACCGGCGATGATGGTTACGGTCTGGAGTGACGACGGCACCGACGTTGGCGGGGCTTTGGCCGACTGGCAAGGCAACTGGACCGTCTTCTATTGGGCGTGGTGGATTGCGTTTGCACCATTTGTCGGCCTGTTTTTGGCGCGCATTTCCAAAGGTCGCACGGTGCGCGAGTTCGTGCTGGGCGCCGCGATTGTGCCGTCCCTGATGTGCTTTATTTGGTTCGCATTTGCCGGAGGTACGGCGATTGATCTGGAGCTATCTGGCGTCGCAAACAAGACCATTATTGACGCCGGCCTTTCCTCTCAGCTATTTGAAACGATCAATATCATGTTGTCATCTGGTCTGGCTAAGGCAATGTCTTTCATCATTGTCGTGCTGTTGATGACCTATCTGGTGACGTCGGCAGACTCCGCCGTGCTGATTATCAATACCATCGCAGCCGGCGGCGATGCGTCGCAAAAAGCTTCCATCCACATCATCGTATGGGGCTCGGCACTAACCGGCGTGATCGGTGTGCTCCTAGTAGCCGGTGGTCTGGCCGCGATCAATACGGCAATGATGATCGGAGCCTTGCCTTTCTCTTTTGTGATGGCGCTGATGGGGGTGTCGCTGATCACAGCGATATTTCGTGATGGCATGCGCAATCGCGCTAAAAATGCTGAACTGGAACCCGCTAATTAAGGTAAGGCGTTACACGGATGCAAAGCGTAAAGCAGCAAGTTCCTCAACGTGATGAATGGCCCGCAACATCCAACGCGAACATCTCGTGGCTTACCTTTGGACTTAGCGGCGGATCGCTGCTGTTGTTTGTGTTCATTGCGCTGGTCGATCTCGATGGCTTGTCCTATGGCGTTAATGTCGCATTCGCATGGTCGACGCGGTTTTTCGGGGCTTACTGGCAAGTCTTTTTACTGCTAACGTTTATAGCCGCAATTTACATCGCCTGTACGCGTGCTGGAAGTGCCCGCATGGGTAATGCCGCGGCTCCCGAAATGAGCACTTTCAAGTGGTTTAGCATCATTATGTGTACGCTGCTGGCCGGAGGTGGCGTCTTCTTTGCGGCGGCTGAGCCGATGGCACACTTTATGTCACCGCCGCCCCTATACGGAGTTGAGGCCGCGAGCAAAGCAGCAGTTTTTCCCGCGCTCGCGCAGAGCTTTATGCATTGGGGGTTTCTGGCGTGGACAGTACTCGGCAGTCTGACCACCATCATTCTCATGCACCTTCATTACGACAAAGGGCTGCCATTAAAACCCCGCACCTTGCTTTATCCGATCTTCGGCGACAGGGCGATTAATAGCTGGCTGGGGAGCGTTGTGGACGCCGCCTGTGTTGTGGCTGTGGTCGCGGGTACAGTCGGACCGATCGGGTTCCTGGGACTTCAGGTCAGCTACAGTTTGTCCGAGTTGTTTGGCACAGCGAACTCGTACGCCACACAGTTTCTGATTATTTTGCTCCTAATCGGTGTCTATACGATTTCCACCGTATCAGGAATCCATCGCGGTATTCAGTTGTTAAGCGCATTCAACATCGTGCTCGCATTCGCACTTATTGCGTTCATACTACTCTTCGGGCCAACGGCATTCATCCTTGAGGGCTTTCTAAAATCGAGCGGACTGTATTTAGCAAAACTCATTCCCATGGCAACCTTCCGCGCAGATACCGCTTGGCTGGATCGGTGGACCGTGTTTTACTGGGGCTGGTTTCTCGGTTACGGCCCATTGATGGCTATGTTCGTGGCGAGAATCTCCAATGGACGCCGCATTCGGGAAATGATTATTGCGGTGTCGATTCTCGCGCCGGTCGCAACGGCGTTCTGGTTTACGATCGTCGGTGGTTCCGGTCTCGCATTCGAACTCAGCAATCCGGGCGTTATCTCCAAACCATTCGAGGGCTTCAACTTGCCCGCCGCGTTGCTGGCGATTACCCAACAGTTGCCGGGGGGCTTTGTTGTGTCGGTGTTGTTTCTGATACTGACCACGGTGTTCGTCGCCACCACCGGGGATTCGATGACCTATACGATTTCCATGGTTATGACCGGAACCGACGATCCGCCGGCGCCGTTGCGTATTTTTTGGGGAGTTATCATGGGCGTTCTGGCAATGATTCTCGTCGCAATCGGATCGGGCAGCATTTCTGCGCTTCAGTCCTTTATTGTTATCACCGCCGTGCCCGTATCAATCATTCTGCTGCCGTCCTTATGGCTGGGGCCGGTGATCGCCCAGCGCATGGCGAGGGCGCAACAACTACTTTAGCGCACCAAAAAATCCTCAGCCGACTTCTAATTGTCTCGAGTTAATTCTGCCTGCAGCCAGTCGCAGAAAACCCTAACTTTTGGATTTCCGACATTATCCTCCGGAATTACGATGTAGTAAGACCATGGATGTTGCACTTTGGTCGCAAAGGGCTGGACCAATTTTCCGTCGGCAAGATCGCCCGTGGCTAACTCAACGTAGCCCATGGCGATGCCCAGGCCGTCGATTGCCGCATCCAGTGCCAGGCCAGGATCATGGAACGAGAGGCCGGGCTTACAGTCGATATCATCGGCGCCAACAGCCGCCAGCCATTCGCGCCATTCCGATTCAATCCCTATACCGTGACCGACATCCGCGTGGATCAGCGTGAAGTCGCGCAATTCCCTGGGGCTCTCGATGCCGGCACGTCCCTCGAGCAGACTCGGGCTGCACAGCGGCGTCATATGAATTGGTATCAGCAATTCGGCCTTGAGACCTGGCCATTCGCCGCTGCCGGAACGCACGCCGACATCGAACCTGTCGCGTTGGAAATCGGCGAGGGACAACGATGGATTAAGTTGCACTTCGATGTCGCGGTGAACTTCGCGGAAACGCCGCAAGCGAGGCAGGAACCATTTGTTGGCGAAGGACGGGGTGACGGTGACTCTGAGGGCCGATTCCGCGTTGCTTGCCTTTAGGGCCTCCAAAGTCGAAGATATCTTGTCGAAGGAGCTTTTCAGCACGGGAAGTAATGTCTCACCGGCGCTGGTGAGTACAACGCGGCGGTTTCGCCTGATGAACAGCTCTACACCTAGCGCCTTCTCGAGGCTGCTGACGTGGTGGCTGATGGTCGAGTGGCTGACATGCAATTCTTCTGCTGCTCGACTAAAGCTCGACAGCCGCGCTGCCGCCTCAAAGGCGCGGAGACCGTTTAGATGTACACCAAAGCGGCGCATAAGCCTGTCCGATCTGTCGAATTTTTCAACGTATTATGTTCAATCTATGCGCTTGTGGTCAAGCTAGAATGGGTGACAGAATCAGCGCACGGAGGAGCAACGAATGACTATCACGACCGACTCGATATTCGCACCGGAAAAATACGCCAAAACACGCCTGCCCATCGATGAGGCGCAGCCGCTACCGCCCGACGTCTATACCTCAAAGGAATGGTACGACCGAGAGATTGAAACGATCTTCCTCAAGCGCTGGCTGCTTGCCACG
>JBPCXM010000638.1:0-3291 GCA_051008535.1 Pseudomonadales bacterium
CTTCATCCACTAACTCTTGATAGGCCTTTGCTACGGTTAAATGGTTAATTTGCAACTCTGCCGCGACATGCCTCACCGAAGATATCGACTCGCCTTCTTGAAAAGAACCATTCATGATTTGCGCGGCGACCTTTTCCCGAAGCTGTTTGTAGATAGGTTGATCGTCGCCCCAATTGTCTGGCATACCGAATTCCTTTGGCATGGGTGATCTGGTGTTATATTATACTATATCACCTCATTTTAGTATTTTGCAAGGCTTATTTGAACCACTCTAGGGAAATGTTTCTGGTTTGTGCACACGCTGAAGCGGACGTGGCTACCGAACAGCTTCGAGAAATTACTCGTTTTTGCGATTCGGTCAAAATAACGGAGGGAGCCAAACGATAATCAGTTGCGGATCAATGAAGCAAAGCAATTGGGGTCGAGAATTCTCGATGGGAGCAACTATCAATATCCTGAGCCATTCAAGGCGAACTATTCCCTACCTGCATATCTCCGGGCTTCAGTATCGCTAGTCGATGATTGCCTGGTCAACGAGCAAGCGCAGTTTTTGATGATCATCCAGTTCACCTCCATTGAGCATCATTTGCAGGAATCGCGCAAAGTCGTCGACAGTCGGTAACATTCCTGCAACATCATTATTCCAACACTCACTAAGGCTTTCGTTTGCGAGGCAATGCGAAATATGGTGTCTTCCTTCATAGGCGATTTGGCTTCCCTGTCGCGCTGGCCGAACGGCTCGCGGTAAACAATTTTGCCGCGCCTTGCTACCAACGCTACACCGCCAGGTAGCTTCTCGTCCTCAACATATTGATCCAGTACTGCGCTTAACCGCTTGAGTCGAGTGGATGATATGCCAACGTTTTCCGGTGTCGTCGACCTTAAATCTTTTGCGCTTACAGACTGAGCAGCGCAAAGGCCAGCAACTAGAACAGCAATCAGAATGAGAGAGGCGAGACGTCGCGTCAGTTCTAACATACTTAGAGTGGAGTCACTTCTCACTATACGGTTTCTATTGTTCGATTCATTTACAGCGGTTTAGCCGCAACCAGTATCGTTGAGAGTATGCCGACAATGGCCGCAATAATAAACACTATTTTGTCTTAAACGGCTGGCAAACCGTTGACCGCGAAATTCGTCCATTGACAGTCTGTACGTTAAGCCATAGAGTCTAACGAATACGCAACAGTTTGCCTTTTTTCTAATAATATGAGGAATGTGACAATGGCTGATATAGATATCGCGCGACAAGCTAACATGCAGCGGATTGCTAGTATCGCCAAAGACAGGCTTGATATCGATGAACAGTTTATTGAGCCATTCGGGCACTATAAAGCGAAGTTGTCATTAGACTATATCAACGATCTGCAAAACGGGGATGACGGCAAATTGATTCTCGTCAGCGCCATCAGCCCCACGCCGCCTGGCGAAGGCAAGACGACCACGACCATTGGGCTCGGCGATGCGCTAAATCGAATCGGCAAACGCACGATGATCTGCCTAAGAGA
Organism: Pseudomonadales bacterium; assembly: GCA_051008535.1. Taxonomy (GTDB): domain Bacteria; phylum Pseudomonadota; class Gammaproteobacteria; order Pseudomonadales; family JAUIET01; genus JBBKXJ01. The sequence continues at coordinate 1,509 of JBPCXM010000638.1, forward strand.
GCCGTCCCTTGGCCCGTGCTTTGGTATGAAGGGCGGCGCCGCCGGAGGGGGGTACGCTCAGGTTGTGCCTATGGAAGACATAAACCTGCACTTTACCGGGGATTTCCATGCCATCAGCCTAGCGCACAATCTGCTGGCCGCATTGATTGACAATCACATCCAACAGGGCAACGCTATGGGGTTTGATGACCGCAGAATTGCCTGGAAACGCGTGGTTGATTTAAACGATAGAGCGTTGCGTGAGATCATTGTCGGACTAGGCGGCACTATCAACGGCCATCCCCGCGAAGACGGTTTTGACATCGTTACCGCATCAGAGATCATGGCCATTTTATGCCTGGCCACTACACTCAGTGACCTGAAAAATAGATTAGGAAATATCATTTGCGGCTACAGCCACAGCAAGGAACCAATTCACGCCAAAGATATTAACGCCCACGGCGCGATGACGGTGTTGTTGAAAGACGCGATAAAGCCCAATCTGGTACAAACGCTTGAGAACAACCCGGCGTTTGTTCATGGTGGACCGTTCGGCAATATCGCTCACGGCTGTAATACAGTGATTGCCACCAAGGCGGCACTTAAGATCGCCGATTATGTCGTTACCGAGGCCGGATTCGGGGCCGACCTCGGTGCGGAGAAATTTATTGATATCAAGTGTCGCAAGGCTGGTTTAAAACCATCGCTCGTTGTGGTCGTAGCGACCATTCGCGCACTGAAATACCATGGCCACGCAGATTTGAAGAACATCACCGAAGAGAATCTCACTGCACTCGAGAAAGGTATTCCCAATCTGGAGCGGCATATTAATAATATCCGTAACCACTTCGGTTTACCGTGCGTGGTTGCTATCAACCAGTTTACCGCGGACACGGACGCTGAAATTACCTTGCTGAAAGACAAAATGGCCCACCACGGGCTTAAGGTGATTCTCGCCGACCATTGGGCGAAGGGTGGTGAAGGGGCGGAAGAGTTGGCACAGGAAGTCGTCAATGAAATCTCGCACACACTCCCCAGCCTACAATTTGCTTATGACGAGCACGACACTTTATGGACTAAAATTAACAAGGTCGCCGGCAAGATCTACGGTGCCAGCGAGGTGATCGCGGAAACTAAAGTTCGCGACAAGATCAAGCTGTACCAGGATAGCGGCTACGGACGTTTCCCTGTCTGCATCGCCAAGACCCAATACTCGTTCTCTTCTGATCCGAAATTACGTGGTGCGCCCTCTGGCCATGTAGTACCGATAGAGGATGTCTATTTATCTGCAGGGGCCGAATTTCTGGTGGCGCTATGCGGCAATATTATGACCATGCCAGGGCTTCCCAAAGTACCTGCAGCCAACCGCATTGATCTCGATGAGAATGGCCATGTAGTCGGGCTTTTTTAGTACATAGACTGCTTCGCTTAAAGCCGAGCAATGATCAGCTTAAGAAAGGAGGTGCTGTCAACACCTCCTTTGGTCTTGAATCCAAAAGCTATTTGGGTGGCGCCATTGCTCTCCGCAGGCGCATATCATAGACCCTTGGGGTATCACAATCGACGACTCCACCGAATATCTCCGTCGCTTTCATGTAACCTCCACCACTCGTTAATAGATCGAATTCAGCACCAAACGATTGGTAATCCTTGTGACCAGCCACGAATTTGAAGTCGAAATCTGCATCGCCACCACCATGCATGGGCCACAGCGCATATACTGGACCGTTAATGCCATTGCTCTTCAGGTATTCACCCCAGGCGCGTAATGCGGCACTCGATTCAGCTGGTTTTTTGCCCTCTG
>JBPCXM010000639.1:0-5580 GCA_051008535.1 Pseudomonadales bacterium
AGTCTGCTGCAGTTGTTGCTGGGTAATTTGCACACTGACAGCGGCAGTGTCGATATTCCGGCGGAGTGGCGTATCGCGCACATGGCACAAGAAGTGTTCAGCAGCGAGCGCAGCGCGCTGCAGTTTGTGCTTGATGGTGACAACGAGTTGCGCAAACTCGAATCCGAACTGGAAGTTGCGGAGCGAGAACATAACGATACGCGGCTGGCGCAACTGCATCAGCAGATGGATTCCATCGGCGGCTACACGGCCGCGGTGCGTGCCGAACAATTATTGATGGGGCTGAATTTTACCCTCGCCGATATCGACAAACCGGTCGCCAGTTTTTCCGGTGGCTGGCGCATTCGGCTGAATCTGGCGCAGGCCTTGATGTGCCCCTCTGATTTGTTATTACTCGACGAGCCAACCAACCACCTGGATATGGACGCCAGTGTCTGGCTGGAGCAATGGTTGCGACGTTACAGCGGAACGCTGCTGTTAATCTCGCACGACCGCGACTTTATCGACACGGTGTGCGACCTCATCGTACATATCGAACATCACCGCCTTAACCACTACCGCGGCAATTACTCAGCCTTTGAACGGCAACGCGCCGAGCGGTTATCGCAACAACAGGCCGACTTCGAAAAGCAACAACGCCGTATCGCGCACATCAATCAATTCGTTAGTCGGTTTCGCGCCAAGGCGACTAAAGCCAAACAGGCGCAGAGCCGCTTAAAAGAACTTGAAAGAATGGAGTTGTTGGCTCCGGCGCATATCGATTCGCCATTCGATTTTGAGTTCTTGCCACCGGGGCGCATGTCAGATCCGCTGTTGAATCTCGCGCATGCACATTTGGGCTACCAACAAGCTGCTGTATTAGAAGATGTTAGCCTTGCGATTCATCCCGGCGGGCGCATCGGTCTGCTGGGGCAGAACGGTGCGGGTAAAACCACATTTATCAAGTCGCTGGCGCTAGAGTTGCCGCTGCTTGCCGGCGACCGCATGGAAGGAGAACACCTGCGGATTGGTTACTTTAGTCAACACCAACTCGAAGCGCTGGACCTAAATGCCAGCCCTGCACTACATCTGCAGCGATTACAACCAACGGCCAGTGAGCAACGCATACGCAACTTTCTCGGCGGTTTTAGTTTTCGAAATGACAAAGCGCTGGAGAGCATAGCGAGTTTTTCCGGCGGTGAGAAAGCGCGTCTGGCGCTGGCCATCATCGTCTGGCAAAAACCTAATCTGCTATTATTAGACGAACCCACCAACCACCTCGACCTCGAAATGCGGCACGCCTTAAGCCTGGCATTGCAGGAATTCGAAGGGGCGATGCTGTTGGTATCTCACGATCGTCATTTGCTGCGCAATACTGTTGACCAGTTTCTCCTCGTCGACGCCGGTCGGGTGAGCCCCTATGCCGGCGACTTGGATGATTACAAAACGTGGCTGCTAAAAAGAGTCGCCTCTGATGGAAAATCTGACCGCCATGTTGACAACAATAAAACCGCCAACAAAAAATTACAACGCCAGGCGGCAGCCGAACTGCGTCAGCAATTGAGTCCACTGCGAAAGAATATCCGGGCAGCGGAACAGGCAATGCAACGCTGCAACGAGAAACTCGCCGAGCTGGAACAGGAATTGGCGCGAGAGGATATATACGAAGACGGTAACAAGAATGATTTACAACGCTTGTTACTAGAGCAAGGCAAGCAGCGGCAAGAAGTGGCAGAACTCGAAGAGAGTTGGTTAAGCCTCAGTGAAGAACTCGAAAAGCTTGAGGCCGCGCAAGAGTCTTATTCGGCGCGGTAATTATGCAGTGCGACGCAAAGGTCGATGGAGTAGACTGGCTGTATACTAATTGTGTCGCACAGAGAGTAAACGCCATGCTAAAAGCCCAATACACCGACCGCGGTCCTGTGCCGCAGGACGTCATCGATGCGGTTGAATTCCAAACACCTGAGCTGCAGGCAGGCGAAGTTCTGCTTGAAGTGCTGGCCGCGCCGATTAACCCTTCCGACGTGCTAACCTTGACTGGAGAGTACGGCATATTGCCGCCCTTGCCGGCAGTTGGCGGTAACGAAGGCGTCGGCCGGGTGATTCAGCAAGGCGAAGATGTCGCATCACCCGCGGTCGGGCAAACGGTGTTACTACCGCCAGGCGCCGGCACCTGGTGCACGCACATGGTCGCTGCTGCTGAGGGGTTGATGCCGCTGCCTAATGAAGCCGATGCGCAGCAACTCGCGATGATGAAAGTGAACCCACCTACGGCCTCGCTGATGTTAAGCGAATTCGTAGCTCTAAAAGCCGGCGACTGGTTGATTCAGAATGTAGCCAACTCCGGCGTTGGTGCCTACGTCATTCAGTTCGCAAAAATTCGTGGCTTTAAAACAGCAAACGTGGTGCGGCGCGAATCAGCAGTCGCGGGGGTTGAAGAACTCGGCGCCGACGTTGTTCTGGTCGACGGACCCGATCTTGCCGAGCGTGTTGCCGAAGCCACTAGCAATTCCAGTATACAACTGGCTATAGACGCCGTGGGCGGTGAAGCAACCAATCGACTCGCCGAATGCGTCAGCGAAGGTGGCACTCTGGTGAACTACGGCATGATGAGTGGCGAAGCCTGCACGATATCACCTGCCTCCTTCATATTCCGCGATATCACGCTGCGCGGCTTCTGGTTAAGCAAGTGGTTCCAGAAAGCAACAGCGGAGCAACGCGTGGCAGTTTTCGGCGAAGTTGGCGAACTAATCGCAACAGGAAAGCTGCACACCAAAGTTGCGGCCACTTACGATATCAGCCAGATAAAGGATGCCGTGGCTGCCGCTCACGCGGGCGGGCGCAACGGCAAGATTCTGCTGTTACCGAATGGTTAAAGGTTAGTACCGCTTCAAGTTGATATTGCCTAATGCAGCTGAGGCAGGCGGTTCTTTGCAAGGCGCTCTGGTGGAGGCAGAGTGGCTGCTACATAGAGCCGGCGCACCAAAAGTAGTCGCTCTAGGCGACGCGCAGCAAAGGGCGACCTGCTTAGCGCCCTTCGGGTAAATCCAAAAGGGGTACTAGGTCGTAGGACTAGCTTTATCGCTGGAGCGACGCTTGCCGCCTTGATTTTTGCGCTTTTCTTCATAAACGCGAGCATCAGCCTCGATCATCAACGACGTTAGCGTGCAGGTTGGATCTACGCTGGACCACGCCGAACCAATACTGACGGCCAGCGGGAACGCCATGTCGTCCTGCGAGTTGAGATTAACCAATTCTGCGCGCAAGCGTTCCAATATAATCTCATAGTGACTCTGTTGATTGCAGTGCGCCAGCACGGCGAGTTCGTTACCGCCGAGCCTGCCGATGATATCGGTCTGACGAAACACGGTGCGTAAAGCACTGGCGGTTCGTTGTAAAGCCAGATCGCCCATATGATGACCGAGGGTCACATTGATGGCCTTGAAGTTGTCCATTTCGATGATTAGCAACAATAGCGATTGCTTATCGCGCTGCGCTTGCGCCAATTGCTCGTTCGCCAGTTTCTCGAAACCCTCGCGGTTAAACAATGCTGTCAGCGGATCGCTAAGCGCCAACTGGAAGGAGGCCAGGTTCTGTCGAATGGCGGAGCCCTGTACTGCTGCGGAATATGCGGCAGCTTCGTCGCCCAGTTCCAGATCGGCTGCCGACTCGGCGCGCGCCTTGCTAATCCGCTCGATCAGCAACAGTTCACGGTTGCCAACCAGCAGCGTGGTCGCCTGCAGGTAGAGCTCACCGTTGGAGACGTCTTCCTTCCACGCGATAGAGCGCCGCCGGCGCGCGACGCCCTTGCTCCAGAAATCGTTAGCCTCTGCCATAAAGTGACCAAGTACTGGGTGCAGGTCAGCACGGCGCCAGCCGTCTTGAGAAAAACTCGAATCTACGGCCTGCAGCCAGGCCGGTGCTTCGCCGACCATGCTAAATTCACCATTGGGTTGCCGCTCGAGGCTAGCAATTTCAAGTTGCGCGAGAATGCGCCAGGGCAAGGCGCTCAATTTGCAGGCCTTTTTGAACTGGGCAAAAATTCCTGGGCCAACGACTCGAAGGCCTCGCTAACTCCTTCGCCGGTCATCGCGCTGACTTCGGCGACAGCGACAGCAGACCTTTCCAACTCGTCTAAATCGTTAGCGGCAATGCGCCAAGTCGATTTGCTATCAGCCTTGCTCTTGACCAGTACGAAGGGCACACCACCTGCTAATCGCTCAACATCTTTTTGCATGGCAACGGCATTCTCCAGTGTAGAGGGCCGGGTTGGATCAACCAGTAAAAGATAGCCGGCTATGCCCCGAAAATAGACCGGCGTCACGCGTTCGTAGCTGTCTTCTTCGTGGATATCCCATAGCGTCAGTGAAATATTGGTATCGTTGATCGATACGACTTTATTGTCGATCTTGACACCCAGTGTGGTGCGTTGCGACTGCGAAAATACATTATCTACGAAGCACCGCACTAACGACGTTTTGCCAACCGCAAAACCGCCAAGCATGCAGACTTTCTTCTGTATCATAACGCACTTCCTTTTTGGCTTTGCCATTGCCAAGCGTTTTCGGTTGCCGCTGAACCACAAGCGAATTGTTAGTTGATTTTAATAACCGTGCTTATATAAATATAGGTAGCGCTTACATGACAGTCAATTTTTGTTAAATCTATATCGCGCTTTCACTGCGGCCGCAAAATCGCGAAGCTGCCACCGCTGACGTCGTTGATTGCCCGCAGCCCTTGCGTAATTTTTTGCAGCAAAGGTGAAAAACGCTGCTCGTCAGCGTTGCTATCATCACTCGGCAAAAAAACGCTGGCCGTGCCGTCTTGTGCTTCGCCTTTGAACCAGTATCGAATCTCATTTGTGGCAGCCAGGTTCTTAATCCACTGCGATTGCCCACGTACCGTGCCAATTAACAGCGCGTCGTCAATCACCGCGGCCACCACTGGCACGTTAAAAGTGCGCCCGCTTTTGCGGCCTATGGTCTCGAGCACTATCAAGCCGGTTGGTAAACAGCCCGGCGATCCAACACCGGCTTTCACTAACGGCTCAACCACGTTGTTCAATTGGCGAAAAAAACTGGACTGTATGCGCTGGCGCGCTTCGGCAAATATCATGGAAAGAGCCTGCAGTTAAAAAATGTGAATAATTACAATTCTGCGCGAAGCTAACATTGGCGTTGTTAGTTGAGCTCGCGCCGAGCATGCCATTATACCTGTATTGGCGGCCTGAAAATGTGGCCTAAATTACTTTTTGCGCGACCCAGGCCATGGCGTCGTAGGCTTTTTGTTTTATTGCCTGCCAAAGTGTCAAACCATTACGTTGTCGATGCGCTTCCCACGCCTGGTCGATAATGTAAGCCTGCACTGCGACGCTATCTTGCCTATCTAACACATCGTCGAATCTGGGCATGCCGGCGTTTTCACGCATACCATCGAGCACGACCTTGTTAAAGTTGTCGTGCCATATCCGGTTGAGGTAGCGCAGATCGGGCAGCGAACCGTCGCTCACGACGCCAACGCCGTGGCAGCGAAAACAGAATCGATGGTAGAGGGCATTGCCTCTATCGATAGTGTCATCGCCTGCTTTAGATTGCGGCGGCA
>JBPCXM010000640.1:0-2903 GCA_051008535.1 Pseudomonadales bacterium
ATGGTAGCGGGCGCGCTTACCTGTTGTTCGCCGTTTGCAGGTACAATCGTAGAGGTTCAAGCTGCTGCGCATAGTTCTTCCAGCGGCCGCAAGACTTTTGGTAGAGGGGTTGGCGAACTTGCTGGACGCTGGTTGTGCGCACTCTATTGTCGACCTCGTAAAAGTTGAGGCAGCCCTCATGCCAGTCCAGCCCGAGAAAATCTAGGAGCTTTTCAACTTCTACCCGCGGCTCGCGCACCAGTTCGTCATAACTAACGTTCAGAATACTGTCAGTAAACATTTGCTGCCAATGATCCATCAGCCGACAATACTGAAGATAGAAGTGGCCGATATCCAAAATATCAGTTGCGTACGCTTGTCGACTTTCCAACTGTTGAAAAAATACCGACAGACAATTGTCGAGCGGATTACGCAACGTATTGACAAACCGGGCATTGGGAAATAAGGCTTTTATAAGTCCCAGGTATACGAAGTTGTCGGGGCGTTTGTTCGTCACTCGCTGACAATCGGGAAAGGTTTGGGAGAGGTATTCAAGATAGCCTGCCCCCAACTCGCTTAGGCACGCGTGATCGATGGAGCGTAGTGAAGACGGAAAAGGCTGCAACGTTTTTTTCGTCTGCAAGTTGAAATAATTGATTTCTCCGCCAGCGCTAACAAGAGGTTGTGCGGCCAGAATCTGTTCTACCAGGGTTGAGCCGGAGCGAAACATGCCACAGATAAAGATCGGAGCAGCATCCGACACTGGTTCTATCGCATTGAGCCAATCGGGTGAAAAAGTCGCAATAAGCTCGTTCGTCAGTGCTTCCCGTCCCTCCCTATCATAGCTGTCGACCCGCTGCTGGCTGTATTGATTACCCTTCACATAATGTTCGAATGCCTCTGCGTATTGACGGCAATCGTCAAACACTTTGCCCAGCGCAAATCGCAGATTTTCCCGAGTCAGATCATCAATCGTGCCGCGTCGTAACGCGCGTGTTAACTTTTTGATTATTGGGTCTGCTGAGTCATCGATAGTCTGCCCGTTGGCCAGGCGCGCCAGAGCGTCGTACTGCAATGGGTCCTGAGCCAATATTTCTAGCAACAGTTCGCGAGCGTCTTCCCAGTTGCCCCGCTCCTCGTGAAACAAGGCCAGGTTATACATCGCCGGCGTGTAGCCAGGCTTGAGCGCGAGGGCCTGCTGCAGTGCGGCGAGCGCTTCGTCGTCACGATGCAGGTCTGACAGAATGACACTGATGTTGGAGTAGACTTCCTCCGGCTGCATTATCCCTAATTCCAGCGCATTGTTATATTCGGCTAGTGCCTGTTCACGATGGCCAGAGAGCTTGAGCAGGCGAGCGAGATTGTAGCGGCTGACTGCGAGCGCAGGGTTTTCGTTGAGCAGGCGCTGGTAACAGGCGATTGCTTTTTCCAGCTCACCGCGTCGTTCCAGCACATTGGCCAGTTGGTCACAGTACCCCGGCTCTTTGGGGTAGGCCTCAACAAGTTGTTGTAAATACTGCTGCGCTTCATCCGGGCGTCGAGTTTGTAAACAGATGGCTACCAGGGCCTCCAGTGCCTCGCTGCCAAAAGAATCACGTGATAGCGCCTCGCGGTACAGCGCTTCTGCTGCAGCGTATTGTTGGGTTCCGTACAGCTGCCGCGCCTTTAACAGGGCATTCTGATTGTGATCTATTTGTGCCACGGTGAGTTGCTAAGCCGTGCTCAGTACGCGATCTTGTAGTGCCGTTCGAGGTCTTTCGCGGCGACCAGTTCACCTTTACGCATCGCAGGCCGGAAGCGGGTATCTCTCAACATTTTGTAGGCACGGATTGTGGCGTTGGTGTTTTCCTCTTTACTGGGCGAGAGTATTTCAATACGCCTCGCTTTACCTAACCGTGATACGCCGAAACGCAAGTGTACATCGATATCCTTGTATGAAGTTTGCGGTGCGATTACACCCGGTTGAAATACCGCGGTGGCCGGCAGTTCGCGTGGTTCACCAAATTTATCGGCTAGCCAGGCGCCGCCATTTTCTTCTTCCGTCATGATCTTGTATGCCTCTTGATAAGAGCGCTTAGCCAGTGCCGACTGGTAAAACCAGGTATACCAGTCTCCCAGGGCGAGCTTGGCGTCGGCGATGTCGTTGCGCGCGGTGTCGGGATCTTTTTCCAGTATCGTCAGAATACGCTTAATAGTATTCTTCCCGCTGCGATAATTATTCTCCTTGATCTGCTTAAAGCGCTGCTTCGCCAAAGTTGGCAGCTTTACCTCTTCCTGGTGGCGGATGCCCACCCGGAGACCTGTTTCCCGCTCGCCCTCGTAAAGCGATATTAAATGTTCAGCTTCCAACTTGCCGTACAAATAGGGGAGGTGCTCCTTACTGTCTTTGCCAAGTTCGGCCTCAACGATTTTGCTCATGCCAGCATACAATTCGTGCATAGACAGCAAACGCACGTAACTGATCTCATCTGCCCCTGCCAGATACATGGTGCGATGCCAATCCGCGTAACGCTTCAAATGGTCTAGTACTTCTGGGTCATAGCCGCTGTATTGCATTTGTCGAAGACGGTATTGATTGGCAAGATGCTGGTCCGCCAGTTGCCACTGTGAGGTCGAAATGTGAATTCCGATCAGCTGTTCGAGTATAGGGATTTGCAATGCAGTGTTGAGACCGTTGTTGACTCTAGTCAAATGCAGGGCGCGCAATAGCGCTTTTACCGAGTCATCCACATTGGCGTTGGCCAGCAAAGCCGAGCTAACTTCGATCAGTTTTGGTACGAGATTTTCGGTGTATGGACCATGTTCCCCTTCAGTTTGCAGCACGGACAATCGTGACGCTTCCAGCGAGCCGGGCACCTCCTGCAATAGTGGTAGGCCTATTTCAGGAACCGGCTGGCGATGTTCCGGGCGCAGCAGTCCAAACC
>JBPCXM010000641.1:0-6213 GCA_051008535.1 Pseudomonadales bacterium
CCAACATAGCGACTTTAAGAACCGGAATTTGCAAGCGGCCGATAAGCGCTTTCATCGGTGTAGCGAGGTTCGGATCGTCGAGAATAAACTGGAACAATAACGCGACGAGATTGATCGCGTCGAAGTCTACTCCGTCGCTGGTTGTCGCTTACATCAACGAATTGGTAGGCACCGGTATCTATGCGGAGAAGTTCGGCGCTATTGCGTTTCACGATGAGTTTATGGGACCTATGACGCTCGCGTCGACCGTGGTCAAAAATACTGACAAAGGCATCAACGTCTTTATTAACTTACGCCGGCCCAAAGGCAAAGCCACTAACGTGCTCGCACAACAAACCCAAGCAGCGTTGTCTGACTGGCAACAGCGGCATCAGGTCAAACTCGAAGATATCAGCACCTCTTGGGGTGACCCGCTTGTCGTTGATGACGCGCCTCACTTGGCGACTTTGCTCGATGTATACAGTCATTTTACGGGTTTAAAAGATCCACAACCTGTGTCTATTGGTGGCTCAACCAACGCCAAGCTGTTTCCCGAGGCTTTAAGTTTCGGCCCTTCGATGCCGGGTGCGGAATATGCCGGGCATTCCGAGCATGAGTTTATTGCGCGAGAACAATTCTTGTTGAATTTGAAGATGTATACGGCCGTGTTTGTTGAGCTTGGCAGGATGCCGTAACTCTTCCAAACCGAATCAATCTGTCAGTACAACGCCATTCCTGACGCGTCTACCAACCCAGCATTGCATGGTGAGCAAACCGTAGAAGACATAGTCCTATCGTACTAACACTTCAGTGGAGTTTACACAAGCTCCCTATGGCTCCACAATTCTCTCCACGATTGAGTAGTGGTGTTTAGATATACCCACATTATATCCAGCAGCGCTACTTCGCCGATCGACAACAGAACGTTGACATTTGGATGGCAAAAGTAGCACGCCCGCAGTAAGACTAACCTGACATTACTAGGAGATGGAATTCCATGAAACTAAATACAATCAGCGGCGCTAGTATCGCGCCTTTGCAACAACACCCTAAACCTTCACGTTATAACATAATCTTAAGCGGCACTGCCAAACTGCTGGCCGCGGCCACTGCATTGATTACCCTAAGCGGCTGCATGACTAGCCCCTATTGGAATCAAAAGTTTGATGACCATACGGAGCTTATTCCGCTTCAGTCATTTACAACGAACAAAGACGAAGCGGTGAAATTCGAATGCGCCAAGGCCTTCCACGGCGGGCTCTACCCTAGCGAGAGCGAGGCGACGTGGGTGCTTATTGACACTGTTATGCCGCCTAGTCAATCGCTAAAGGATTCCTTTGGCGCTAAGTTGTGGGGCGCAGGCATAAAACGTGTATTGCCCGCTAGCTGCTGGCGCCAGGACCCCTCAAACTCCACTTGGTATAGCGCTGTGCGTGCCACGCAAGGCTCAACCAGCAAGTTTAGAGTTTTCGACAAAGCGGGTCTCGAATGCCTAGGGCGCGAGAACGGGAAAGCAACGAGTTGGAACGGCTGGATAGGCAAAGGCTGCGAAAAGACTTACTCCGGATCTAGCACAATAATACCGTACGCGGTTTTCTGGGCTGAATCGTAGAAACCACCGCTTTCTACGATGCACAAACCGGCTTTAGTGCGGTGGATTAGCGTTCGCGCCTTAGCGCGGCAATGCCAGGTGTACGAAACGAGCGCCTGGTATTGCCGCTCGTACAGACAATTTAGCCACTATTTAAAGCGCGTCTATGTAAGCTTAGGCGACACGGTACAATATAGGTCAAGTAGGAGAATGCTATGAGGCTTGATACAAAAACGATTGGGGCGATTTTTGGGGTCTTAACAATTGGTACTTGGGCATTGTATTCACTCAAGCCCGCGCAACAACAATACAATAACGAAATTACGAAGGCGCACGCGCAAACTGCAAAACTGCCTGCTGCGCTGCCATCCGTAGGGGTGTTAGCAGCACCTGAGCCTGCGCAAGCGCCAAATAGTAGTGGCAGGCAAATTTCGAGCTCTGCGATGGTAGCGCAGCACACAGGCGCCATTGACATAACAGGTGGCACTCAGCAAGAACCGGATGATGCTGATGAAGACCGTTTGGTCACGCCACCAGCGCCGCCAATTGCTAATGACGTTACAATCGACTACGCCCACCCAAGCAAACGCGATATGGTTATGGATTCTCTCAACGCGCACTTGGAAGCGCAGGCCTATGATACCGAGTGGGCAAGCATGACTGAGCAATCGCTTATGCAAGCATTTTACGATGCTAATCTAGAGGGCAACCGAATTCAGGAAGCAGTGTGTCGCTCGACTTTCTGCCGTATCGACGTGGGTCATTCCGATGCGTTATCAGAGCAAAACTTCCTTTCGGTTTTTGCAACAAGCGGACAGTTTATCAACGATAACGTTCAAGGTCTGTACAGGCGCTCGATCGATCACAATGGCGACGCGCACACAGTATTCTTCTATGCACGTAAAGGATATGAGTTGCCAACCGAAGCCTTATAAGTTATCACGGCAATGCAGTGCATTTCATAAATAAGTTAGCTCTACCAACTGCGTTTACTGTCTCGCTGGCGAGTAGCTCCGCGCTAAATCCGAACGATCATCTTACCGTAGAATGTCACGATCTGTAGCTGTTGCGGCGGGGCTGTCAAGATCATCGCGAGCATCGAAGATCCGTTGGTCATCAAGAAAATTCTGGATCACCTGGATGCCAAATCCGGGGCACAAGCCTCAGCCGATCAACTGCCCGAACCGCGAGCGCCACCGCAAACGAGACTATTCGACTAAGAAACACAGGGAATGTGACAACAAATGCTACTCAAGGACGAGGCTGGCAGGGTATCTTGTGGGCTGAGGGTTCACCACAAGCGAGACGCATCAGAGATATGGGTGATTTATGCTCAAAATGCGAGCAATTACAGTATTTATAGTAACTAGCGGCAGCTTCAATCGCGATAAGCAATTGCCGGTATCATGTTGTTTATAGTAAATCGGGCAAAAATAAGGGGTTAATGCTGCCTATACTCGGGCTTGATAGGACGGTTTTGCTCATAAGCGCCGGTTCTCTTGGCTCCATGTTCCGTCGGTCAGCAATGAATCTTACAGCGGCCACTCAAAACGCCCAATCAAGTGACCCCGCTACTCCCGGACCCGGCCATTTGCAGACCCCTGCCACCAAGTACCGGCTTCCCCGAGTGGGGTCATTCCAGCAAAATGAATCTCGATTGGCGCTGTTACGCGACAACCATGTGTACCGATACCGTCGGATCGTATCCTCAGGAGGCCCGCATGCCGAGTGCACCATTAGGGTTTGTTGCTGCAGCTCTCGTGGTCCTACTGATTCCCGGACCTGGTGTACTGTATATCGTGGCTCGTAGCGTAGGTCAAGGGTACCGCGCTGGCTTGGCATCGGCACTCGGACTATCGGCTGGTGCACTCGTGCACGTAGCGGCGGCGGCCGCTGGACTGTCTGCCATTCTCCTCGCGTCCGCGACTGCCTTGAGCATCGTTAAGGCGTTTGGCGCCGGCTACCTGATCTATCTGGGGATACGCACGCTATTTGCACGCCGTTCGACGGTCAGCATGGAAGCCATTACCCCTGTTTCGTTGTATCGCCTATTGATGGATGGCGTGGTCATTAGTGTTTTCAATCCGAAGATAGCGGTGTTCTTTCTCGCGTTCCTGCCGCAGTTCGTTGAACCGAGCCGAGGGCCGGTCCAACAGCAAGTTCTGCTACTCGGGCTCATTTATGTTGCGTTAGCACTTATAACGGATAGTGCCTATGCTCTGCTGGCGGGCAGCTTACGGCACGGGCTTAGCGGGCGAGTGATGCAAGGACCGCTACCGCGGTATATGTGTGGAAGTGTCTATTTGGGTTTAGGAGTGAATGCGGCGTTCGTCGGCCGACCGCATTAGTACGAAGTGCTGTTCATTTGGGAAACCACTACACGAGCCGCAGAGCATAGTTGCTAAGTCGCCTACACTTGGAGCAATCGCCGCGCCGATGACTGGCACCCGTGAGCTACTTTCCACGTTCGAGATTTTGCGTACCCGTAGCACCCAATGCCGCCACTCGCTGCCGCAGCAGCGGCAACACTTCTTCCAGCCTGTGGCGGCTCACCGGTACTTCATAATCACTGTCTAGAAGCACACGAATACTGCGGTTTTTCCGGCTGATGGACGCGATGTGTTCAAGGTTGACGACGTGCGATCGGTGCACTCGCACAAACTCTGATGGCAGTAAGGCCAGCACATCGCGTAGGGGCATCGCGAGGTCGCGCTTCGCGTACCCGCCATTGTGCTGATAATGGACGTAGCAATAATGGTCTTGAACGACGACGTTTCGAATCGTGTCGGCGTTGAGCGTGAAATCGGTTCGACCCGACTCGAAGCGGATCGGCTGTTGACCGGTTCGTCTCTCGTTCAAGTCACGCCTTTCGAGCAACGCATTGATTTCCTGTAGCCGCGCAATCTCCAATTTGAGGCCTTCGTTCAGATAGGGTTGAACGAATAGGTAAGTCACCAGAAACCAAACAGGCAATAGCTGCAAGAAACCCATCGTACCAAGCTGGTTGCCGGTGTCGACGCCCAGCAACCAGATAAGCACAGCGTCAAGCGGCAGAAAGTAGTAGCCAAGAACATAGCCAGCCAGTGACGCAGCCCACAAGTGCCACACCTGTACTTGCTGGGCCGTATTACGAAGGGCATACAGCAGCGCGGTGGCAAGCCCAACAGCGACGGTATAGATAAGCCCGATGATGGTGGCATGAATAAGCATACCCGGCAGGGTTTCGTCCTGCTGTAGCAGCAGGTGAATGACCACGGTGCTGACGAACACCAGGGCAAAGACGGTGCGCAACAGGCGGAAGTGCCGCTGGGGATTGAGTTCCAGCGGCAGTACGGCGCTCAGATAGTTGCGTAGGTCTTTCATTGTCATGGTCGAATGATACCGGTTCAAAGGGTCCGTCGAGGCTGCCTTTTGCACCATTCGCGAAATGCCGTGCCCAACCGCGAAAAAAAGAAACCAGCCGCGCAGTTATCCTTGCGCGAAACCTGCTTCGGGCGCTCCATGGTGCCATGAATCGGAGGTTTCGCCTATGAACGTGACAGCAAAAGATCGAGCGGTAAAGACGTCGGCGTGGTTGCTTTACACGCTGATCGTTCTCGAGATTCTGTTTATGGTGTCGCCATTTGCAGCATACTACTACTCAATTTACGCCACACCGCTCAATGCGCTGCAGTCGTCCAGCTACACCGCGTGGCTGACGATGTACTTGTTGCCGCACTTTGCCTACAGCGATAGCTGGCTCGCTAACGGGTTAATACTCATCAGCTGGCCTTTGATCCTCCTTGGCATTGTGCTGTTCGTGCTGGGCTTCTGTCAGGTGTACTGGTCAAAGTTCACTCGCACGGGAGCGGTCGAAGTGGGTCTATACCGATTTATCCGCCACCCTCAATACCTGGCACTGGCGCTGATCGGGCTTGGCGCGTCGCTCTACTGGTCCCGCTTCATCGTCGTCATCGCTTTCGTGAGCATGCTGTGTCTCTATTACTTTCTCGCGAGGGTCGAGGAACGGATTTGTTTGGCCAAATTCGGCGCGTCGTATCGTGACTACATGGATCAAACGGGGATGTTCTTGCCTCGCGGCTGGGAATCGCGCTGGCAGGCGTTGGGGTTACGGCTGTCGCGCGTCGCATGGGTGCGAGTCGCAGAACTCGCAGGGCTCTACGTAGTTGCATTGGCGCTCACTATTGGCGCAGCGCACGTGTTGCGAAATCATGTGATCGACAGCCTGCAGATCGAGGTTGGCAAGGCGCGGGTCACCGTGTTTCTTGCCCCCGTCAGCCCGCAAACGAGGGCTAGCGTCGCCGACCTTTTAGACGACGCCGTACTGCCGGGTAACGTCGCTTACGTGGCGCCGTCATCGTGGCGGATTCCCGAGCTGGGATTCAGCGGCACAAAGGGGAGCTACCAGGGTGGAGGCTTCGACGAGTTGCTGCATCCCACCACACACGGCAACTCGCTGTCGTTCAATGACGATCGTTTTAGCGTACTGCTGGTTGAGGCGACTTCCGATGCTGGCGACCTGCAGGGTAGCGCGCAGTTTACGCATGCGCTGGCCATTCGACCGATCGAATTTGCCGTGCTCGACCTCGTTGCAGGCGAGATAGTCGAACGCAGACCCGCTGCCGCAGGCCACTGGGTGGGTA
>JBPCXM010000642.1:0-12657 GCA_051008535.1 Pseudomonadales bacterium
CCTACTCTACGCCAATCTGCGCCAGGTACTCGACGATAAGGTCCGAGTAGGTATGATTAGTCGCTAAGTTGGGGCTTTGCTGAAATCCTTTTTGCAAAGCTTCTACGTTGTCAGTCATAAACTGCTCCACGTCAAAAGCTCACTACGCAAAAGACCAGATGGGTAGGAAAGCAATACAGCGTGAACTATAGCCAGCCCGTTTTACGGCTGTCCTTTTACAGTTGCGTTTCCTGGTTTCGCTGACAGCGAGATTATTGCCGCCAACAAGCACATTTTTATCGTCTGGTTTTATTTTTTAATAACACGCTGTGGCATCGCCACAACAAACTCGAGCATGGTATCGTTCATGTTTAAAATAGTCACCCCATATCACTAAAGTTTAACAAATTTAAACAATCGAACAACATTGATTATAGAAAGTACAGAACAATTATTGACCATCGGCTGACAAACTTTTTAATAATCAGCACCAGGCAGCTTCGCACTTTTTTGACTAGACTGTATGGGTACTTTTTGGTGGCCTGCGCATTCGCAAAACCACCGGCACCAGGAAAAGCGCCGTTTGTGAATTGCTTTTTTACCCTTCTGCCTCACGCCGTTAAACATGTAACGTGTTGGGCATTGTTATGTTGCGCTTTAGCCTTTGTGTTAATACAACCCGCTCTTGCCGCACCGCTGAAATTTGCCGTTGTCGTACCAAAGACTTCAAGCAAAGCGCAGGTCATTTATGACGAGATTATTCAGGGCTTGCGTAACACGGAGAATGTCACGCTGGTATTGTATGAACTGAGTAGTGTGAAGAAGCGAAACGAAGCAAGCGTACACGAGTGGCTTAGCGGCGAAAACGCAAACGCCATTATCAGCATCGGTAAAACGGCGCACAATCTTGTGAAAAACTTCCCCACCGATATTCCTGTGATCGCTGGTGGTGTGTCCATTTCTCCGAACAATGCGTCGGGCGTCAGTCTGACAGGAGAACCGGAAGAGTTTTTTGCAAACCTTATACGTATTGCGCCGCAGGTCGATCGAGTTTTTCTAATTTACAATGAAGACATTAATGGCTGGTGGGTAAACACGGCCCGTGCTAAAGCCAGCAAATACAAAATAGACTTGCATGCCTTGCACGTGGAAGATGTGAAATCGGGAGCAAAGAAGTACAGGCAAGTGCTGCAAGACGCGCGTCGATCGAAAGACGCCATATGGATACCGTTAGTCAGTATTGTACCGTCCAAAATAGTGCTGCCTTCGGTGCTCAAAAAAGCCTGGGAAAAAAATCTTGTGGTATTTAGCAATAGCGCTACGCATACTCGTCAAGGCGCGTTGTTCTCGATGTATCCCGACAATGTAGCGCTGGGCGAGCAGCTCGCTGAACTGGCGATCGAGCAGGTGACGGCAGACACCGCTACATTCAGAGTCGTACCCGTCAGGAAATTAAAAACCGCTTTTAACGAGCGCACAGCTTCACACCTGGGTCTGGAGTATTCAACAAATCGGGGTAGCGGTTTTGACCGAATCTATCCCGCACAGTAAACCGCAATACGTCATGCAGCAGTCTGTCGCCCACAAGCGACGCACCAGCTTTCGGCGACAACTGTTCCTGATTTTTGCCGCGTGCGGATTCGGCGTTGCCCTCGCCGCCGCGATTGCCTATGCCTATTCTACCAGTCAATATATTCGCGAGTTGTATCTGAACCAGGCGCTGCAGGCAACGGAACACTTTGCTGAATTAAGCGAGCTGGCGCTGCTCTATGACAGCGGAGAAAACGCGGAAGATGCAGCAACTAGTACCTTGTCTTTCCCGTCCATCAAATTTGTATCGCTCATTAACAGCGAGGGTACAGTTCTACTAGACAAGGGTAAGTGGCGCGGTAAACCTATTAAGTTTGACAACCAGCGACCGCGCACACCTGAAGCCGAGCTGATTGATGAAAAAGACAATGCCTGGCACTTTTGGGCACCGGTGTATACCCAATCTGCCAAAGCGCAAGCCGACGATGGTGTGATATTGAGCGGCAGCGATCAACAAGAGTACATTGGTTTTGTATACGTCGTACAAGACAAAAGGGAGTTTCTTAATAGCCAGTACGAAAGCTTCAGGCAAAACGCGATTATCGGTTTGCTTTGCGCGGCGGTATTTATTGTGATGCTGCACTTCGCGATAAACCGCTTGCTTGCACCCATGACTAGATTGGTAGAAGTCATGGACCGCGCGCGCCAGGGCGATACCGCCGCACGCGCTACCCCCGAAGGCTCAGTTGAGCTGGTTAACATGGCGGAAACCTACAACAGTGTTATTGCCAATCTTGCCGATCGAGATATGCGCCTGATGCAACAAAAAGACGAATTGGAGTCGGAGGTCGCACTGCGCACGCAGGAACTGGTACAGGCGCGCGACGAGGCCGTTGACGCCAGCAGGCACAAATCGGAATTTCTATCTAACATCAGTCATGAGCTGCGCACGCCTCTGCAGGCCATTCTCGGATACTCTGACATCATGCACGAAGGCTTGGAGGACGAAGGCCTGGAGGATCTATGCAAAGACGTGGAACGAATTACAGTCAATGCTAATCACCTGTTGAACTTGATCAACAGCATTCTGGATCTATCAAAAATTGAAGCGGGGCGCATTGATGTCAATTTAACGCACGTCAAAATCAGCAACGTTGTACAGCAAGCCCAAGAAACAATTTTGCCACTAATGCAAAAAAACGCGAACCAGTTGATTCTAGACGTTGAAGAATCTGACAGCTTGATAGAAATCGACGAAACCAAACTATTGCAGATATTACTTAATCTATTGAGCAATGCCGGCAAGTTTACTCAGATGGGCGAGGTCACAGTCAGCGCGAGACAGCGTGACGAAGAATTAAACATTGAGGTCACGGATACCGGCATCGGTATGAGTCGGCAACATTTGAATATGATTTTCGATCCATTTCGCCAAATTGACGGCAGCGCTACCCGCGAGTTTCAGGGCACGGGTTTGGGCCTGTCAATCACACAGCGCTTCTGCGAAGTGATGGGCGGTTACATTAGCGTGACCAGCGAACCTGGCCGTGGTTCCACCTTCAGTGTGCGTTTTCCACTGCCGATTCGCGCCAGCGACAGTAAAGCTAGGCCTGTCGACGTGGGCCGTTAATCTTTTGTATTTGGTTTAAGCAAAGCACGCAGCCAATTCAAAGTGGTATTGTCTTTCAGGAACATGTAGTCAATTCGATCGTATTTCTCCGCCAGCGCAATCGGGTCGGCAAAAAATTCGGATCGGGCAGTGAACTTTTGTTCGGAGTCCAATTCTTTCACAACCTTGGCCGGATTACCTGCCACCACCACATTCGCTGGTACATCCTGCACAACCACTGCGCGTGCGGCGACAACGCTGTTGTCGCCTATGCTAACTCCCTTCAGCACTGTCGCATGATCTCCCAACCAGACGTTGTTACCGATATGCACCGGTGTCGCCTTGCGCGGTCGTTCGACTCGGTTGTAAACACCGTGCCAATCAGAATCTGTGATGTACACGCCGTTTGCCAGCATGCAGCTGTCTCCAATAGTAACTTCTTCGCATGCACTGATTCGCACCCCTGGCGTAATCATGACTGCATCACCAATTTTGATGCACCCAGTGTCAGGCTCGTGACCCCACACCCCGATGCGCACATGGGCATCCTTCTCCGCAACAATTGTCGCCGACTCGCCGATCGAAATATTCGGCCCGGAGACATGAATATACCGGGGACACATCAGCGTATAATGGTCACCGAGATAATCAAGGTGTGGCTTCACGAAGTGGCGCGCATACCAACTGCGATATCGCAGATAGTATTTTTTGACGTAATAGGGTCGCAAATCTTTTCGCATTTATTGGAACCGCAGTGAGGAGTGGCACGATGAATTCATCGTCGCGTGACAGTCTGGCACAAAGTTCCAAGCATGAAAACTGCACACGATGAGTCGAGCCAATTCGCAAGTCGTGCTTTCAAACCAGTCTGGCGTTCATCCAGCGTTACGACGTGTGGTTGAACGCCACCTCGACAGACACTCCAACAAGCCAATTACACAACACACGCGGGACGCTTTCTTGCATTTACAGCAATGCATCTCTTTAAACAAGCTACCGTTGATTCTAGATGCTGGCTGCGGCAATGGTGTCAGCAGCGCCAGACTTGCGCACGCGTACCCGCAGCATCTCATTGTCGGCGTGGACAAATCCAGCCACCGCCTGCAAAGCACAGCGCGCAACTTAATACCAGACAACTGTATTCTCGTTCGCGCAGAGCTTGAAGATTTCTGGCGGCTGGCCGTTGATCATCACTGGCAATTGGAAAAACACTTCATTCTGTATCCCAACCCTTGGCCGAAGCAACGCCAATTACGGCGCCGCTGGCACGGCTCAGCGGCGTTTCCGCTAATTCCCGCACTCGGCGGTGCACTTGAGCTGCGCACCAATTGGCACAATTACGCATTAGAATTTGCCGCCGCTTTGCATTATGCTGGACACAAGTGCGCAGTCACGCCACTGTCAGTGGTGGAACCATTAACGCCTTTCGAGGCCAAATACCAGGCCAGTGGCCATTCACTTTGGCGCTGCAGCGTAGATTTATCCGTTTCCCTGGAGGGTTGAGATATGCCAACTCATCGCATTCGCATAGCCAGTACCGACGCCGATACTGATACAGATCGGGATCCTGTCTGGCTACAAATTCAGAAAGAGACCGCAGAAGACGCTCGCCAGGAGCCAGTGCTGGCAAGTTTCTTTCACGCTACCATCCTCAATCACAGCACCCTGGAAGCGGCGCTCAGTTTCCACCTTGCTAACAAATTAGACAGCGCTACGGCTTCTGCGCTACTCGTACGCGAAGTTATTCAGGAGGCGCTGGATACTGATCCGAGCATACGCGCCGCAATTCGCGCCGATTTGCAAGCCGTCGCCGATCGCGACTCAGCGTGCTGCAAGCTATCCGCGCCTTTTTTGTTCTTCAAAGGCTTTCATGCACTACAAGCCTATCGCGTAGCGCATTGGTTATGGCGTGCTAAGCGAGAGTCGCTGGCGCTGTTCCTGCAAAACCGTATTTCGGTTGAGTTCGGTGTCGACATTCACCCTGCCGCACGCATCGGCAGCGGCATTTTGCTCGATCATGCAACCGGCCTTGTCATAGGTGAGACCGCCGTGGTGGGAAACAATGTCTCGCTGATGCAGTCCGTTACGCTGGGAGGCACGGGCAAGGAATCGGGTGATCGTCATCCAAAAGTAGGCGATGGCGTGCTAATAAGTGCCGGCGCTAAAGTGCTTGGTAACATTAGTATTGGCAAGGGCGCCAAGGTAGGCGCTGGTAGTGTGGTATTGAGTGATGTGCCGGCACACACCACCGTGGCAGGTGTACCTGCCGAAATTGTAGGCAGGCCTTGTTGTAGCGAACCAGCCTTAGAGATGGACCACAACTTAAAAAGTGATATCGAATCAGCGATTGCTTCAGACTAACTTTTATTAGTATTTTTTATTGGTGATAGGCACCCGAGTGCTCGTGCACGGCATCGATAAACGCCCGCACATTGTCGGGGTCGATATCCGGCGTAATGCCATGCCCCAGATTAAACACATGGCCCGTGCCTGAACCGTAGCTGGCCAGTATTGTCTTCACTTCCTGCTCTATACGTTGTGGTGTGGCGCGCAGTATTGCGGGGTCCATATTGCCTTGCAGCGCGACTGTGGATTCGACTGCTGAACGCGCGACACCAATATCCATAGTCCAATCCAGGCCGATGCAATCGCAGCCACTTTGCATGATGTATTGCAACCAACCGCCACCGTTCTTGGTAAAGAGGATAACGGGAACGCGTTCGCCATTATGTTCGCGTGCTAGTCCGCCGATAATCTTTTGCATATAGTCCAGCGAGAACTCGCGGTAGGCGGCTGTGCTTAATACCCCGCCCCAAGTATCAAATATTTGCACAACCTGAGCGCCGGCAGCAATTTGCGCGTTCAAATAGGCTTGCACCGATAGCGCCAGCTTGTTAAGCAGTTCGTGCATGACCTGCGGCTCGTTAAAAGCCAGCGTTTTGGTTTTAGCGAAATCCTTACTCGACCCTCCTTCGATCATATAAGTGGCAAGCGTCCAGGGGCTGCCGGAAAATCCGATCAAGGGCACGCGATCACTAAGCTCCTTGCGAATCAGTCGCACGGCATCGATGACATAGGGCAAGTCTCGAGCCGGGTCGACAACTGGCAAAGCTTCCACATCGGCCGCTGTTTTTACAGTCTGGCGGAATCGTGGCCCCTCGCCTTCGGCGAAATACAGACCCAGGCCCATAGCGTCGGGTATCGTTAATATATCAGAGAATAAAATCGCCGCATCAAGGGGGAAACGTTCCAGCGGCTGCAAAGTGACCTCGCAAGCGAGTTGTGGATTAGTGAACAAATCGATGATACCACCGGCCTGAGCACGAGTCGCGCGGTACTCCGGCAGATAGCGACCCGCCTGGCGCATCATCCATACCGGCGTGTAGTCTACCGGTTCGCGGCGCAAAGCGCGTAGGAAGGCGGTGTTGTTGTTTTCAGGCATCAGTGTCCTGTCCGGGTAATTCGTTGAATAACAGCGCGCCAGACGCTTTGTATGGTACGCTCTTCGGGAGCTTACAGAAAGCGCCACTATTTCGTTGCGTTTCTTGCCAATATACCCAATATTGTCTGCGAAACGCGCCTCGTATTGGCGCTTTCTGTGAGCTCTGTTGTGCAACGAATTACCCGCACAGGACACTAAACTTCCAAATAATCGAGCATGGCCTTGGCTGCCTCGCGACCCTCCCAAATAGCGGTGACTACCAGATCGGACCCGCGCACCATATCTCCGCCGGCAAATACCATTGGATTGCTGGTCTGGAATGGATGGGCGCCGTTCTCGGGCGCCAAGACCCGACCGCCATTGTCGACGTTAATCTCAAAATCGGTAAACCAATCCGCCGGACTGGGGCGAAAACCAAAGGCAATAATGACCGCGTCGGCGTCGAGTATCTCTTCGCTGCCGGGTACGGTTTCCGGCACTCGTCGGCCGTTCTCGTCGGGCTCACCTAAACGCGTGTGCACCAGTTTGACGCCGGTTACGTGTTCGTCGCCAATGATTTCGACCGGTTGCCGGTTAAACAAAAACTCTACGCCTTCCTGCTGCGAGTTGCTGACTTCGCGGCGTGAGCCGGGCATGTTTTCCTGATCGCGACGGTAGGCGCACTGTACGCTGGCCGCGCCCTGGCGCAAGGCCGTGCGGTTACAGTCCATGGCCGTGTCACCGCCGCCGAGGACGACTACGCGCTGGCCACGCAAGTCGACAAAGTCTTGCTCTGTTTTTTCGAAACCCAAATGACGATTGATATTGGAGATCAAATACGGTAAGGCGTCGTACACGCCGGGTAGGTTTTCACCACTGAAACCACCTTTCATGGAAGTGTAGGTTCCCATGCCGAGAAACACAGCGTCATACTCTTCGTATAACTCTTGCATGCTGATATCAGTACCGACTTCAGTATTGAGTCGAAACTCCATGCCCATGTCTTCAAATATTTCCCGCCGCAGTTGCATGACTTTCTTCTCCAGCTTGAACGCTGGAATGCCAAAAGTAAGCAGGCCGCCAATTTCCGGGTAGCGGTCAAAAATAACGGCTTTCACACCGGCGCGGGTGAGAATGTCCGCGCAACCTAACCCAGCGGGACCGGCGCCAATAATCGCAACGCGTTTGCCTGTGGCTTCAACGCCCGACAAGTCTGGTCGCCAGCCCATCGCAAACGCCGTGTCGGTAATATACTTTTCGGCGGAGCCTATTGTCACCGCACCGAACTCATTGTTCAGTGTGCAGGCCCCCTCGCACAAACGGTCTTGCGGACACACTCTGCCGCATACCTCAGGCAAAGTGTTAGTCTGATGGCACAGTTCTACCGCCTCCAGGATATTGCCTTCCGAAATCAGTTTCAGCCAGTTGGGAATGTAGTTGTGTACCGGGCACTTCCATTCACAGTAGGGATTACCGCACGCAATGCAGCGGTGCGCTTGGCTCTTTACCTGCTTAGGACGGAACGGCTCGTATATTTCAACATACTCGACCTTGCGCTTGCGCAACGGAATTTTATCCGGGTCGCGGCGCTCGACGTCCATAAACTGAAACTTGTTATCTAGTCTTTCACTCATACTGACTGCTTGAAACGATACTATTCCGGGCGCGCTTGTACGCTATGTAACAAGTGCTTCAGATTGGCGGCTTTGGGTTTGACCAGCCACACGCGACTTATGTAGTGGTCGAAATCTTCGAGCAACTCCTGGCCCCAATCGCTGTGCGTCGCGGCCACGAACTCTTCAATTTCCGAATGCAAATGCATACGGTAGGGTTCGAAATTCTCACTCATTATGCGGCAGATCTCGACCAACTCGCGGTTGTACTTGTCGGGGAACATGCGATCTAGATCTAGCACATAGGCAAACCCACCGGTCATACCCGCGCCGAAATTATAGCCCGTGTTGCCCAGGACGGTAACGACCCCGCCGGTCATGTATTCGCAGCAGTGATCTCCCGTGCCCTCGACAACGGCCAGCGCGCCAGAGTTACGCACGCCGAAGCGCTCGCCTGCCGTTCCGGCGGCAAACAAGCGGCCGCCCGTGGCGCCGTACAAACAGGTGTTGCCAATAATGGACGTTTCAAACGATTTAAAGGTACTTTGCCGCGGCGGGTAAATCACCAACTTGCCCCCGGCCATGCCCTTGCCGACATAGTCGTTAGCGTCACCCTCAAGATGCATATGCAATCCACCGGCGTTCCACACACCGAAACTTTGACCAGCAGTTCCCGCAAGATGTAACACTAGCGGCGCATCCATCATGCCGTAGTTGCCATGTCGTTTGGCGATTTCGCCGGACAAACGCGCACCAATCGAGCGATCGCAATTAGTTACGGTATAAGTAAATTCCCCGCCTTGTATCTGCTCGATAGCCGGCAGCGTGTCGGCCAACATTGCTTCGGCCAGTTCGCCCTTGTCAAACGGATCATTATGCAGTGAGTTGCAGTATTGCGGCGCTTTTGGGTCGATATAGTCATTAATCAGCAGGCGGCTCAGATCCAGGTTGCGCTGCTTTTCAGTCAAACCTGGCAAGCGCTCTAGCAAGTCGGTACGGCCTATCAAATCAGCCATCTTGCGAACACCCAAAGTCGCCATAAGCTCGCGCGTCTCCTGTGCGACGAAACGGAAGAAGTGCATGACCATCTCTACTGTGCCATTGAAGTGATCATCGCGTAGCGCGGCATTTTGAGTGGCGACACCGGTCGCGCAGTTATTCAAATGGCAAATACGCAGATATTTGCAGCCAAGCGCAACCATTGGCGTGGTACCGAAACCAAAGCTCTCGGCGCCGAGGATAGCAGCCTTGACCACATCGAGACCGGTTTTCAAACCGCCGTCGGTTTGCACCCTCACTTTGTCGCGCAGGTTATTGCTGCGCAGCGCCTGATGCGTTTCGCTCAAACCCAATTCCCACGGCGAGCCCGCGTAACGTATTGAGGTTAATGGGCTGGCGGCGGTGCCACCGTCATAGCCGGAAATGGTAATAAGGTCGGCATACGCTTTCGCCACGCCTGCAGCAATAGTGCCAACGCCAGGTTCGGATACCAGTTTTACCGATACCAATGCGTTCGGGTTGACTTGTTTGAGGTCGAAGATAAGCTGGGCCAAATCTTCAATGGAATAGATATCGTGATGCGGCGGCGGAGAAATGAGGGTGACACCAGGCACCGAATAACGCAGCCTGGCGATCAACGCATTTACCTTGCCACCGGGCAGTTGTCCACCCTCTCCCGGCTTCGCGCCTTGAGCGACTTTTATCTGTAGCACCTCGGCGTTAACGAGGTAATGCGGGGTGACGCCGAAGCGGCCCGACGCAATCTGTTTGATCTTGGATACGCGTTCGGTGCCGAAGCGATCGGGGTCTTCCCCTCCCTCTCCGGAATTTGAGCGTCCACCGAGGCGGTTCATGGCAGTTGCCAGTGCTGCGTGTGCTTCTGGTGATAGTGCGCCCAGCGACATACCGGCCGAATCGAATCGCAGCAAGATGTCTTCGATGGGTTCAACCTCTTCGATGGCGATAGCGTTACCGCTTGACTTGAGTGTTAGTAGATCGCGTAACGTCGCCACCGGTCGGTCGTTGACCAGCCCGGCGTAGTTGAGATATTGCTCGTATTCTCCGGTTTGCACCGCCTGCTGCAATGCACCCACGACGTCTGGGTTAAAGCTATGATATTCAGCGCCATGCACATATTTGAGCAGGCCACCTTGCGCGATGGGTTTACGCTGTAGCCAGGCGTCACGCAGCAAAACTTTTTGGTCTTGCTCAAGATCCTTGAAACGCGCGCCCTGTACACGACTGGCCATGCCCTTAAAGCACAGCTCTATCACTTCATCCGCCACACCCACCGCTTCGAACAGTTGCGCGCCACGGTAGGAGGCCATTGTCGAAATGCCCATTTTGGACAGTATCTTTAGCAGGCCTTTGTTGATGCCTTTGCGGTAGTTTTTAAATGCGTCATCGACATCGCCCGACAGTTCGCCACTGCGTACCAGATCATCGAGGATGTAATAGCTAAGGTAGGGATAGACCGCTGTCGCACCCAATCCGAACAGTGTAGCGAATTGGTGCGAATCGCGGGCGCTACCGGTTTCAACTACTACGTTGCAATCGCAACGCAGGCCCTTTTCGATCAAGTGGTGATGCACGGCACCGGTCGCGAGCAAGGCATGGACAACAAGCAGACCCGGTTGCAAGCCACGGTCAGACAACACAATAATCGTCTTGCCCTTACGTACGGCAGCCTCGGCGGCAGCGGCCACATCTTCGATGGCGCGTTGCAAGCCCTTCTCATCCGGGTTGTATAACAAGCCTATTTGTTCGGCTTCAAAGCCTGGCTTTTCCAGATGTAAGAGTTGTTTAAATTTCCCCGGCGACAATACCGGCGAACTCAGAATGGCGCGGTTGGCGTGTTGGGGCGTTTCGACAAAAACGTTACGCTCTGGCCCAAGACTGGTTGCCAAGGACATCACCACCGTTTCACGCAGCGGGTCAATCGGGGGATTGGTTACCTGGGCGAACAGCTGCCGAAAATAATCGTATAAGGAACGCTGCGTGCTCGACAGTACCGCCATCGGTGTGTCGTCGCCCATCGATCCAACGGCTTCCTGGCCTGCTTCCGCCAACGGCCGCAACACCTGGTCGCGCTCTTCAAACGAGACCTGGAACATTTTTAGATAGGCGTGCAGTTTGTCGTTGCCAACCGCCTCGAAGTCATCTTTTTCCAGCGAACCGCTGATACGCATGGCATTTTCTTTCAACCAACGCCGATACGGCTGTGCCTTCTTCAGCCGGGCGTCGATATCATCGGTAAACAACACATCCCCGGATTGGGTGTCGACCGAAAGAATCTGCCCCGGTCCCACCCGGCCTTTAGCAACTACGTCTTCAGGCCGGTAGGCGTATGTGCCAATTTCAGAAGCCAGCGTAATGAAACCGTCTTTGGTGATAACGTAGCGTGCCGGCCGCAAACCATTTCTGTCTAACATGCACACCGCGTGGCGGCCATCGGTCATGACAACGCCGGCTGGCCCATCCCAAGGCTCCATGTGCATTGAGTTATATTCATAAAACGCTTTCAGGTCGGCGTCCATGATTTCAACGTTTTGTGACGCCGGTGGCATCATCAAGCGCACGGCGCGGTACAAATCCATACCGCCGATTAGCAACAATTCGAGCATATTGTCCATGCTCGACGAATCCGAGCCAGAGCTGTTTACCAACGGTGCAACGCTGTTTATATCAGGCAGCAAATCGGTTTGAAATTTGTTGGTGCGCGCCTCGACCCAATTGCGGTTGCCACGAATGGTGTTGATTTCGCCATTATGCGCCAGCAATCGAAACGGCTGAGCCAGTCGCCACTTAGGCAAAGTGTTAGTAGAAAAGCGCTGATGGAATACGCAGATGGCAGTATGCAAGCGCTCATCGCTCAGGTCTTTATAAAATAGCGGCAGGTCGGCCGGCATCACCAGACCCTTGTAGGACAGCGTGGTAGCCGAGAGCGAACAGACGTAGCAGTCTTCAAAGCCATCCATATCGCGCGCAAACTTTTTCCTGGCAATGAACAACTTGTTGTTCAGCGCGATGTCGGAAAGTTTTTCACCGTCGACAAATATCTGTTCAATCACCGGCAGGGCTTGCAATGCCAATTCGCCACACACGCTAGGATCGACCGGCACGCTGCGCCAGCCAAGAACGCGCAATTGTTCAGCTTCAAGGTGCCGCTCCAACGCGTTTCTGCAGCGCTCGGCGCGAGTTTTGTCCTGGCTGAGAAATACCATGCCGACGCCATACGCGGCAGCAAGCTCGTTCCCGAAAGTCTCATGTGCCACCGCACGCAAGAAGCTGTCGGGTTTTTGCAGCAGCAGACCACAACCATCACCGGTTTTACCATCGGATGCGATACCACCGCGGTGAGTCATGCAAGTCAAGGACTCGATCGCCGTTTGTAGCAGGCGATGGCTAGTCTTGCCTTGCATATGGGCGATTAGGCCGAAGCCGCAGTTGTCCCTGAATTCTGCCGGGTGATAAAGCCCTGACCTCATAGCACGAATCTCAAAAAA
>JBPCXM010000643.1:0-5214 GCA_051008535.1 Pseudomonadales bacterium
GTTAAGCAGATCCTGAAAGTCGACGAAGGTATACGCAATTGACGCCTGAAAGGTTTCGACCAGTTCTGCATGCGCTGTTTGCGGCAATTGCGTGAGTGCTAGAGCATCAACGCTCGCTTGATTAGTCGACGGCGGCGTACTCTTGAGTGACAGTTGATCGAGGAAGACGCCTAAACGGTCGGCGCAAAACGACTGAGTGATGCGTTGCAATTCCTTCAATAGATTAATTTTGACGTCTTCCATAGGTCATTTCTTGTTGGTCTTGCCTCGCGGTCGCATCTTCCCCTGAATCGAAGCCAACCGGTCGCACGAGCGCCCATCTTACGCTGCACGAGGCGCATAAGAAAATCAAGAATCGCCACGGCAGATTAGCAGCAATTGTACGTTATTTAACCGACATTTACATATAACTGAATAGTGTATGCTTGCGGGATTTTTGTCATTCGCCCCAATGCTCCAGCAGGAATAAACGTTTGAACACCGATTCCACGCCCTTCAAGCCCGCCAGCGTATGGACGCTGGCATGGCCGAGCATTGTCGCAAATTTATGCAATGCCCTGGTTAACCTGAGCCACATAAAAATCATTGGCGCATTAGGAACCGCTGCCGTCGCTGCGGTAACGACCAACCAACGCTTCTTTTTCTTTTTGATGGCGGTGTTGATGGGCTTGTCTGCGGCAACCACCGCGACCGTGGCGCGCTCGTGGGGTGCGCGACAGCCGGCCGCCGCCGCCAACTACACTTGGAATGCGGTATGCATCGCGGTGCTGCTGACCGGCGCGATAAGCCTGGTCGTCTTTATGTTCCCGCAGTTATTCGTCGCGCCATTTCACCTGGAGCCAGAGGCTGCCGACTATGCCGCTATCCTGATCCGCTGGATTAGTGTCTTCAACATGTTATTCGCGGTGGGCATGATACTCACTACGGCCATGCGCGCCACCGGTGACGTAATTAGCCCGATGATATATACGGCTATTCTGACGGCGGCCAACGGCGCGCTAGTGTATGCATTTACCTATGGAAAAATAGGCCTGCCGCGGCTGGATATTTATGGCATGCCGGCCGGTATCGGCCTGGCGACGATTATTGTCAACGGCGCGCTTATTTATTTGTGGATGAGCGGGCGCCTGTCGCTGGCGTCCAGCCATCACCGGGGTATCAACAGGGACAAATCGCGCGAGCTGATGAGTATTGGCTTGCCCGCCGCACTGGAGCAAGGCCTGGTGCAAGGTGGTTTCTTGATATTTCTGGTGCTGGTTGCCGGCTTCGGCACGGCGCCGTATGCAGCCTATGGTATCGGAGTGTCGTTGCTGACTGTATCTATTGTGGTTGGCTTCGGTTTTAGCATTGCCGGCGCCACGCTAGTCGGCCAGTACATTGGTGCCAAGCAACCAGATATGGCGCGCAAAAGCGGCTGGCGGGCCACCGGGCTGGCGGTGGCGACAATGACCAGCATTGCGGTGCTTATCGCTTTTTGGGCTGAACCCATCGCCCGTTTTTTGGTAGACGACGATGAAGTTGTCGCCCACACGGTGCTGTTTATCTACATCTTGGCGGCGGTTCATCCGCTAATGGGAATTGAACTCACACTTGCGGGTGCTCTTCGTGGTGCCGGCGATACGCGCTTTCCCTTATTCAGCTCCTTATGCGGCCTGATTTTCGGCCGTATCGGTCTGGCATGGTTGTTCGTATCGATGGACCTGTCGGTCGTGTGGGTTTACTGTTCGCTGGCCGGTGAATACGCCATTAAGGCCAGCCTCGTTGTGTGGCGCTATCGCTCCGGTGCATGGTTGAAATAAGACTAGGTAGCCTCTGAACAAGTCTATGCCATCTCTGGCTAGTACTTAGCGGTACGTCACCGCGTTGCTGAGCTCGGATTGCGCGCCGAGCACGGCAAGAAAAGAATGATCGTTGAAGTAGCTTAGTGACAATTTGTCGCGGTTATACAATACGCGCGTGATCGACGCGTTCAGCAACGGTTCGTAGAATTGATACACGGCGTTGTCGGGTAAAGCCAACACCCAGGCAGTCAACGCTGCTATCACGCCGCCGGAGGTCACCATCAAACTATCTTTGCCCGCGCCCTGTTGTTCGATGACAGCACGCATAGCGGCCTGGGTGCGCATTTGAAACATAGGCCAGCTTTCTTGCTCGTACAGCGGCTTGGGCAGCATTTGCCAATAGCGGAAGACTTTTTCCAGCAGTTTTTGATAATGTTTTGAGGAGTTGTGTGCCCGCGTGAGCAAGTCGGCAACGGTCGGCTCGTGCTCGGCGATGATTGGCGCCAGCACCCTGACCTGACCCTCATTGTCGATTTCATTGAGACGGGTGTCGGTCACGAGTTCGGGTAGCTGCACTCCCCGGTCGGCAAAAGCTGCGATCACGCCCTCCGCAGTCTGTTGTTGACGGCGCAAACTTCCAGCGTACAGGCCGTCAACTTTTACGCCTGTAGTGATCAGATATTGTCCTAACAATTGAGCTTGTTGGTGCCCCAGGTTTGACAGCCGATCGTAGTCACCGGTTCCAAACGAGGCTTGTCCATGACGAACTAGGTAAATGCTGGCCACCAATAAAACCCTAAGCCTTAATAGTCTCTTCCATCACCGGCATGTGCGCTCGGCGCAGCTTGCGCATACCGCCTAGCCAGCGGTCATAGTCGGCGCTCTTGCGCTGAAAGTAGGTAGCGACATCGGGATGCGGTAACAGCAAGAACGTTTCGTCCGCCAAGCCCTGCACCACGCAGTCTGCAACCACCTGAGTACTGATAACGCCGTCGCCACCCGCTGGGCCGCCATCGGCTAGATCACCGGCCATGCGCGTCGCAACGGCTTGCGGGCATAACACCGACACTTTGATGCCTTCATCACCATGCGTAATCGCCAGCGATTCGGCAAAGCCAATACCGGCATGCTTGGTGGTGGAGTAAGCCGCCGAGCCAATCTGATTCAACAAGCCGGCGGCGGACACCGTATTCAGAAAATAGCCCTCACCTCGCGCTCGCATGGCTGGCAGCGCGGCGCGCGCGGCGTACACATGCGCCATCACGTTTATCTCCCATATTTTTTGCCAGTGCGTGTTATCCAGTGACGTAGCGCTCCAGTCGGGCAGGTCGAGGTAGAGCACGCCTGCGTTTGAACACAATAAGTCTATGTGCCCAAATTGTTGTTCGGTATCGGCTATCATGCGTTGAATATCCGCTTCTTTACTCACATCCGCCGCCATTGGGACGCCACCGATGGCTTGCGCTACGGTTGCCGCGTTGTCGTATTCAATATCGACCACGACGACGGCGCGCGCCCGCTCTTCTGAGAAACGCTCGCATAGCGCTTTACCTATACCGTTAGCGCCGCCGGTTACCAACACGACTTTGTCTTTAATTTGCATTATGAAATGATCCCAAGCGCGGCGAGCTTATGCCACATCTGTGATTTGAAGAGGGTGTAGTCGCACTGGCATTTCTTTCATGCCATTGACTAGGTTAGAACGCAAGCGACGAATATTTCCGGCTAACTCAATGCGGTCAAAATGCTTGAAGAATTCTTCGAAGAATACCCGCGCTTCTAGCCGCGCCAAATTGGCGCCCAGACACAAATGAATGCCGTAACCAAAAGTGATATGCGGATTGGGATCACGATGAATATTGAATTCGTCCGGTTGCACGAATACTTCTTCATCGCGGTTAGCCGATGTGTATAACAACACGACGCGATCGTTCTCTTTGATCTGCTTGCCACGAATTTCTATATCGCGGGTGGCGGTGCGGCGAAAATAGTGTAATGGACACACGTAGCGCAGCATCTCCTCGACGGCGCCGGGAATCAGTTCACTCTGCGCTTGCAGCTCGCGGAAAACCTCGGGATGTCGGATAAGTTCGAGCATGCCGGCCGACAGTAGAGTACGCGTGGTCTCATTGCCGGCTACCGAAATCTGAATAAACAGCGAGGCAAACTCCTCGGGGTTGACCTTGTGACCCTCGACCTCGACATTCAGTAGCAAGGAACTGATGTCGTCACCCCCCTTACCCTGTTTTTGCAATGCCAGCTCGTAGCCATAGACACCCATTTGCAGTGAGGCTTGCTGTTGCTGCTCCGGGGTGGCCACCTCCGGGTCGTCGCCAGAAGATTGCTGGTCGGCCCATTCGCGAAACTGATCCCAGTCGGCGCGTGGCACGCCCATCATTTCGGCGATTACCTGGGTCGGCAGGCGAGCGGCAACATCGAACGCGAAATCGCAGTTTGGTTGTTGCCGAGCGTCGCGCATAATCCCACGGGTGATACTGCGTATGCGCGGTTCTAGTTCGTTGAGCATTTTCGAGGTGAAACGGCTGATCACCGCGCGTCTTATAGGGCCGTGCGCAGGTGGGTCCATGCCTAACAATTGGCCTTGCGCTTGCGCCAATATGGTGGGATCCAGATCGTCTACCAACACAAAACCACGCTGCGCCGAAAAGCCGGCATGGTCGCGAGCTACCTGCACACAATCGGCGTGCTTGCTCAGCACCCAATAACCGCCACCGTCCGGGTGGGCATGCCAGTGTACGGGGTTGTGCTCGCGTAAAAAACGAAACTGTTCGTGCGGCGTTGCCGCCACATAGGTGTCGGGGTTGTAGATGTCTATCTCGTCAAGGCGCATTAGGCAGATCTTATCGAAGCGAGGGGGCATGGTAATGCGTCTATGCACTTTAGACCAAGCTTTGTTGCAACAAACGCGGGAACGGTTTTTACATTTGTTAATCGCCGCTCACGACAACTTGGCAGGATAGCCGAGTTGCACAGCCACCGGCTGGCCGCAGGTCGAGCTACAAGGACGTAGCGAGTGAGGTCCATGTCTACCGCGGAGTACGACTGCCAGGGATGGCGGAAGTGTCGAAAAAGCAGGTGCATTTTTCGACCATTACGTCCCTGTAAATAAAAAAAAACGCCCGATACTGCTGGGCGTTTTAGTTTTAGAAAGCCTGCTTGTGGCGGGCCTACAGCTCTAAATAATCGCTCGTTACTACTGAGCGGTAAACCTTTTATCGCGAACTTCACGTACAAGGTCTTTTATTTAAATCTCAAGTGAATAATAGTATAGATCGCAACAAATGGAAGACTAAGGATGTAAAGCATTGTAAATCGTGACAAATACCAAGAATACGAGCGCTGAAATCGCACAGCTTATATCAATATCTGTAATACTTTGATCGCCAAATGTACAATGGTGACTGTAGCGGTT
>JBPCXM010000644.1:0-18002 GCA_051008535.1 Pseudomonadales bacterium
ATCGAGAATTTCCTGGAAACTGGTGTCCTTGGCGGCGAGTTTCATTTGTAGGCTGCGGGCGCTCATGCACAGTTTATCTGCTACCTGTTGTTTGGTGATCGCACTGGAAGATAGTTCTTCGACAATAATGGTTCGCACCCGATTAATGATGTCCTTGCGTTCGATGCGCTTCAGGTACTGCATCGTGGTTTGATCGTGCATTTGCGCCAGCTCCTTGCTGGCACCCGGCAGCGGGACGTCCACAAGATCCGGTGCTATGGCGATGATGACCTCCGGACTGTCAAAGCTGAGCTCGCAGTTGAAATAGTCGCTGTATTTTTGCCGGTACTTCCCGGGATCAGGGCGCATCAGTTCGACTCTGATAGGATTGAACGCAGGGCCATAGATAAAACGTATGAAGCGGACCATCAAGGCGGTAAACGCATCGTGGGTTTCCCAACAAATATCTTTTTCGACCGCCGCGGTGATCAACAAAAAGGCGTCGGGTGTTTCCTCTATACGAATATCGGCATTCTGCGACACGATTCGATAATAGTTGCACAGGCGTTGGGCAAAGTCCCGCAGTGATGTGCTAGCCATCAGCGCATAGCCTAGCGCGTGTAGGTTGCCCGGGTGAATAGTTTCTCCGACCAGTAAACCGAAGCTGGGGTCGCCAGTTGCCTTAACCGATTCGCTAAACAGCGCACTGACTTCGCGGTTTGTCATCCGCAACATCGGATCGGTTGTGGTCGGCAGCGGCAGCTGGCATTTCTTAAAGATCGATACGGGGTCCACTCCGCATTGTTCTAGCGTTGCGGAGATCGCGAATGCGTAGGCAGCAATAGTGGATGGGTTGCTAGAAGCTTCTTGCATGCGTAGTTCCTGCCATCATTCTCAATCCCAGTATAATCCACTTGCGAGTTTAGCCGAAGTTTTTGTGGTTGAGTTCAGCGTACTGCCAGGCATCGCGAGCCAGCGGCCCGCATGCCGGCCCTACGAGGAAACAATAGAGGGGTAAGTGGACGCCTCTAGCAAAAAGTCGGTACACTCGTGCGCCCTACCGTTAACCTGGTTTATGTCAGCTATGAAAGCGTTCATTAAAAGTCGAGGCTGCGCCCTGGCCCTGAGTACACTGGCGATGCAATCGGCGATTGCCCAGATTCCTCCTCCGCAAGGCGCTGAGGGTCTCTCGGCACAATATACCGGAAAGTCCTACTCGCCCTACGCACAACGCGGATTTCCCGACCGAATCTTCTGGGGCGATTCACATCTGCATACCTCGTTTTCGATGGATGCCGGCGCGTTTGGCAATCGCCTTGGGTTGGATGCGGCTTATCAGTTTGCACGGGGCGACGAGGTAAGCTCGGCGACGGGTATTCAAGCCAGGCTCTCGAGGCCGCTGGATTGGCTGGTTATTGCAGACCATTCCGACAACATGGGTTTTTTCCCTGACCTTTTCGCCGGCGCGCCTCATATCCTCAGTGATCCCAAGGGCAAGGATTGGTACGACCGCATCATGGCCGGTGACGGAGTGAGCGTGGCGCTGGAATTGATAGGCATGTTCTCTCAAGGTAAATTCCCGAGGACATTGTTTTACTCGCCCGATTCCAAGCCCTATAAATCCGCCTGGCAACAGACTGTGGCTGCCGCCGAAAGATATAACGATCCGGGCAATTTCACGGCGTTTATCGGCTATGAATGGACGTCGCTGGTGAAGGGCAACAATATGCACCGCGTGGTCATGTATCGCGACGATGCGAGCAAGGGCGGTCAGATGGTGCCTTATACGACGACACCACCGGATGGCAGTCCCAATCCGCGCGACCTGTGGAAGTGGTTGCAGAATTACGAGCAGCGCACCGGCGGAGACGTACTGGCGATTCCACACAACGGTAATCTCGCTAACGGCATCATGTTTCCGCTCGCAGCGCAGTGGGATGGCAAGAAATTCGACCAGGACTATGTCGAGTCGCGGGCCAAATGGGAGCCTTTGTACGAGGTCACCCAGATCAAAGGCGATGGCGAGGCACATCCGTTTCTGTCACCGGACGACGAATTTGCCGATTATGAAACATGGGACGTAGGCAATCTTGACGTATCGGAGGCCAAGACGGATGACATGCTAGCCGGCGAATATGCGCGCGAGGCGCTCAAGCGTGGATTGGTCATTGCGAAAAAACGGGACACCAACCCCTACAAGTTCGGCATGATTGGATCGACCGACAGTCACACCTCGCTGGCCACTGCACAGGAAGACAATTTTTTCGGCAAGCACTCCGGAGCCGAGCCGAGCCCGAAGCGTATGGAGCACCCGTTCATGAGCACCGATAATGGCACCATATTCGGTTGGCAGCAGGTTGCGTCGGGTCTGGCGGCGGTTTGGGCCAGGGAAAATACCCGGGAAGCGCTTTTCGACGCGATGGAGCGCAAGGAGGTCTATGCGACCACGGGCTCGCGTATGTCGGTTCGCTTGTTTGGCGGTTGGCATTACACCGAGCGGGACCTGAACAACCGCCAGCCCGCATTTGCCGGCTACGAGAAAGGCGTGCCCATGGGCGGCGATCTGGCGGAGATGCCAGGCGACGTCTCGGCGCCTACCTTCATGGTATTCGCCCTGCGCGACCCGGTAGGGGCCAATCTGGATCGAATTCAGATCATCAAGGGCTGGCTAGACAGGCAAGGCAAGACACAGGAAAAGGTCTACGATGTCGCCTGGTCAGGAAACCGGGAAACAGCATCCGACGGCAAATTGCCAGCGGTCGGCAATACGGTTGACGTCAAGGCTGCCAACTGGACGAACACCATCGGCGCGTCGGAATTGGCCACGGTTTGGACTGACCCGGATTTTAACCCCGACCAGCAGGCCTTTTATTACGCTCGTGTGCTAGAGATCCCTACGCCGCGCTGGTCGACTTATGATGCATTCAGGTTTGGACTCGACGTGCCCGATGGCGCTCCGACCTCAACCCAGGAACGCGCGTATACGTCGCCCATTTGGTTCACTAAGAAGTAACGTTACAGCACACTAGTTTACAGCGCGGGATTGCCCTTCCCAGTACTTTTTACGAATTTCAACCTTGAGTACCTTACCTACGGTGCTGCGCGGAAGTTGCTCCATAAAGTCCACGCTCTTAGGCGCTTTTACACTGCCCAGTTGTTGCTTCACCAAGGCGCACAGCTCTTCTGCGTTGCAGGTTTGTCCAGGTTTAAGCTGGATCACCGCTTTGACTGCCTCACCCCATTTTTCGTCGGGAACGCCAATGACGGCACAGTCCTGCACGGCTGGATGTGCAGTCAGCACCTGCTCGATTTCATTGGGAAACACATTAAAGCCGCCGCTAATGATCATGTCTTTCTTGCGATCGACGATAGTAATGTAACCATCGCTGCTCATCACGCCGATGTCGCCGGTGTGGTGCCAGCCAAATTGCTGGACCTCTGCGGTGGCCTCTGGATTTTTATAGTAGCCGGGGCTCACCAGATCGCCCCGGATACAAATTTCTCCGGCCGTACCATTGGGTTGTTCTTCACCATCGTCATTGAGGACGGCGACGGTATTAAAGACGCAGGGTCGGCCAATGGAATGCAGTCTGGCCTCATCTATCTCATTGTTGTTACCGAGGTAATCCCAGGGCGCTTTCGCCGTAATTGATGCCGGTGCCTCAGACTGGCCAAAGGCTTCGGTCATTACCGGGCCGAATACGTCCAGTGCCTCCTTAAGTTTGTCGAGCGAGGTTGGGGCGGCACCGACCAAGAAGTGCTTTAAGGCGCTGTAGTCTCGTTCCCTGATATCCGGCAGTGCGAGCAGCATATAAAGTACCGTAGGCGGCAGGAACAGGTGCGTTACCCCGTATTTTTCCATCGCATCGGCAATGGCGGCCGGATTTGTGCTAGACATGATGGCGTTGGTGCCGCCCCGGGCAAAATGCAGGCAACCCGTCAGGCCAGCCGTATGCGTCATGGGTGCGACCACAAGATGGCAGCTATTGTCGTGATAGTTGAAGTGCGCGTAGAAATTGCTAAAAAAGGTGTCTATATTTCTGTGTGTCAGAATGACACCTTTGGACTTTCCTGTGGTGCCACCGGTTGGAAAGATGGCGAACGTGTCGTCCAGGCTTCCGCCTGCGCCAACAAAACATGCTGGAGCACTTGAAGACCATTTTTCCAGACCAGTGCCGACACCGCAGTCGCCGTCAATACAGACGATCTCCTTAATACCTGAACATTTTTCCAGCAATGCTTGGGCTTGTGTCGCGTAATCGCTGTGGAATAACAACAGCTCTCCGTCAAATCGACAGAGCAGGTCTACATTGATAGGTTCGGTATTGCGAGGATTGATCGGTAACCAAACACATTCCGCACGGAACAAGCCAAGCAAGGCCAAAAACGCGACGGTGCAATTAGGCGCCAGCACCCCAACATGCGAGCCGCCGCTATAACCGTGAGCATGGATCGCGCCGGCGATGGCATGGGTAATTGGTAATGCTTGCGCAAAACTCAATGATGACCCGTCATCGTCTACGTCGATGAAGGCGATGTTATCCGGGTAAAACCTGGCAGCGTTGTCGAAGTGCTCTATAATTCGCATCGTATCGACCGTCCTTATAACGTTTCAAGCTGACACAGGCCAAAGTTTTGCAGCTGGCCTAGCAGCTCACGGTAGCCTACCGCTGTGCAGGCTGAGCTAAACCCTGCACTCTTCTGGTGGCCATTGAGCAGATAATTCGCCGTAGCCGCCTGCAGCACGCCGGTCATCAGATAGGGTGCGAAGCTGCGAATGATGCAGGTGGTACTGATATTGCCACCCCTGCCATGTACCACGTCTGTGTTGCGGTGCACGAGTGGATTCTCCCTGGGCGGCATACCGGGTTGAATACTCTCACCGATAGCTTTTAACTTCTCTTGTTGTTCCTCCTCGGGTAACTGCTTGATTTCGCTCTCGTACATTTCGTGCATTGCGACCACTTGCTCCATCAACGCACGACTGGTAAATGCAGTCAGCTGCCTGCAGCTGATAACGCGCGCATCTTTTTCGAAGTACAGTGGCAGTGAGCCCCCTCCCCAGGGATGCGCCAATTGCGTCATCATCAGTCCAGGGACAACGACTTCATAGCCCTTGGCGGCAGGCCACACTACGCGTTGATTGTTTTCTAGGTAAAACGCCCGCTCCGAGGTTTGGAACATGGCAAATATGGTTTGGGTGGAAGCATACGTTGGTGTGCCGGTAGCGCTGCAGATCGCTTCCAGTGTATCCACCCCAGGCGTCTCCAGCGCGATGTGGGCTGCAATTTCCAGCGGCGTGTACATGTATGATGTACACGGCGCTAGTACTTTTCCTGCAGCTTCGTATTGCTTGCCAAATTCCATCGCGACTTCGTTCATAAACGGAATTTCGCCGGTCGTATCCAGGTAATGGGCTCCGGCCTCGGCGCAGGCTTGTACGGCAAGTTTGCCGAAATAGTCGAAGGGCCCCACTGTGTTGCAGACTACCTCGGCTCGTTTAAAAAGTTCGGTCAGCGATTGCAGCTCATGCGCAACTTCTGCCACTTCATACTCTGCGGTCTCTATGCCGGGAACCAACCGCATCGCTTCTTCAATTCGTTCGTGGTTACGGCCGGCAGCGATAAAGGGAATCTGGTAACTGCGTAAGGCTTCCGCGACCAGCCTGCCGGTATAGCCGCTGGCGCCGTAAATAACTACAGGTTTGTTTGACATAATAGTTCTCCGGTATCCGAGTAAATCAATGGCACGCCAATCTTCTTGACGGATTCTGCTAACTACAGATTGTTTGACTCACGATAATGGCGGCTTAGCCAACGCATGCCTTTTAGTCTGAGGATATTGTTTTCACCGTCCTCGATCATTGAGGCGCGGGCATCGCGCATGATTTTTTCAAGCGGGTATTCTTTGGTCAAACCATTGCCACCAAATAATTGCAGCGCCTCGCTGGCCACTTCGAACGCCGTGTCGGTCACAAACGTTTTGCTCGTGACAGAGGCAAGTAGATGAGGGCCGTTGGCGCTGTAGTTGTAGTCGAATACTCGATGGGTAAGCGCGCGGGCGGCTTCCACTTTCTGCCACAGGTTAAACGTCCGCATTTGTACACTTTGGTGGTTAATAATCGTGGCGCCGCCCTGATTGCGCTCGTGAACGTACGCCAATGCATGCTCAAATGCTGCTCTGGCCACACCGGTAAACGTTGCTGCCATTTCCATGTTGGCGAAGGTGAGTGTGCCGACAAAACTGGTTAACGCATCGTCTTCCGTGGCAAGGCAGTATTTTTTCGGTACTCTGACCTCCTCAAAAAAGACCTCACCTTGGGGTAGCGGTCGTTGGCCCAGCTTATCCAAGGGTTTGCCGCGAGTGACACCGGGAAGATCGAGCGGTATGAAAATGGCGACATGGTTTAGTGCGCGACCGTTATCGTGATATATCCCGTTGCCATAGTCGCAAGGAAGGTAAGCCAGCGCTGTTTGTGCGATAGGCCCGCAGGAAACCCAGGCGGATGATTGACCGTTAATCACAACTTCATCGCCTTCAATTCTGGCGCTCAGATTTCCTTTTACCTGAGTCGTACCCGGGTGAACTTCGGAGCCCTCCATATCAACGAGATCGCTACCACGATCGGGCTGAGTGGCCAGCCAGCAACCCGGAAGGCTGCCAAAACGTTCAATGATCTCGGGGTTGCCAGTGGTGTGGGCCGAGAAGGCAGGAATGCTGGAAGCCAGGGTGGCGATGGCCAGCCCGGAATCTCCCCAGCCGAACTCCTCAAATATAATCGGAAAAACTCGGGATTTCTGTTGGTTGTCCATTTCGGCCAGGGCGCCCAGGTCAAGAATGCCGGTTTCTCGTACTTTGCCCATATAGTCAAATAACGGCGAGCCCTCAGCAATAACCTCTTCCGGGGTCATTTTATCCAACGCTACACCGGCGGGCCGCATTACCTCGACAGCAAAGCGGTGCGCGACCTCCTGAATAGCTTGTTCTTCCTCATTTAGATTCGCTTCCAGCCCGCGCAATCCCAGTGTTGGTATCTCCAGCTTTTCATATGTGAACATGGCGATTCTCCCAGTGTCGGTGATTTGCTTCGGTACACTAATTTGCGATTTGGCGTAAGGAATGGATGAAGCATAACATTCACTGCAACAATGGCCTTGTCATAGGGCGAACATCGTTTGTCTTTGCGATCACAGATGGCGGGCATTTCGGGACTGGTTTGGTGTTTGCCCGCGGATGTTCAGGAAAAATCAGCTGTAACTTTCACCGTAATGGTTTTTCAATCAAAAACGATAACACTGCGGGCATTCACGTTTTTTTCCATATCTGCTATAGCATGGTGTACCTGGTCTATGGTGTAAGTCTGTGTGACCATGCTGTCCAGGTCCAGTTTGCCCTGCCGATAGTAGTCGAGCAACATCGGTATATCCGTTACCGGATTTCCCTCCTTTGATCGCGCGACCGGTGAAGGGGAGGGTATAGCATTCAATGGGAAGTGTCTGATCAAAAGGTGCTATCCCTATTATAAGCAGTGTTCCACCAAATCTTCCACTTCGTATTCATTCTCAGCTTCCCAAGCTGATCGTACACAGTATGTCTGGTCAGACCTAAGCTACTACATCTAAATCCTAGGCGAACTGCTCCCGCAAAACTCTCTTTAATATCTTGCCAGACGGGTTGCGCGGGATACTTTCCACGAATATGACTTTCCGTGGCAATTTGTAGCGCGACAACGTCTCCTCGCAGCAAGCGATAATAGCCTGTTCATCTACCTCAGCGGATTTTGTTACGACAATGGCGCAGGTCGTTTCACCCCATTTTTCGTCGGGCAGGCCTATCACTGCAACCTCCGCCACAGCGGGATGTGCCAGGATCACATTTTCGACTTCCGCTGGGTAGATGTTCTCTCCGCCGGAAATAATCATATCCTTGATACGATCCTTGATGAATATGAAGCCTTCATCGTCGATTTCCGCAACGTCACCGGTACAGAACCAGCCATCGTCGTAAGAATCTTCGGTAGCATCGGGGCGGTTCCAGTATTCTTTCATCATGTGTGGCGCTTTCATGACAATTTCGCCGGTACCGACGTTGGACCGCTTGCCCTGGGCATCGCGTATACATAATTCAGTAAACATGGTGGGTTTGCCCGCAGAACCTATCTTTCGCAGAGCGTCTTCATTCATCAACATACAGCCGCCGCCACCCGATTCAGTCAGCGCATAGCCCTGAATGACCTCGATATTCTTATCGTTGTAGATACGCGTCAGGGTTTCCGGCATCGGCGCTGCGCCAGTGATAAAAAAGCGGAAGTCAGGCGCGTCCAGCTCGGCAAATTCCGGCACTTGCCGCATGAAGTTGAGAATTGCCGGGACAGAAGCCCCAATACATATTTTCTCTTCTACAATGAGCGACCAGACCCTGGAAGGATCGAAATCCGGCATCGACACCAGCGTGACCCCGCGCACGGCACAGAACAGCACTGCGGTCAGTGCTGCCACATGAAACATCGGTAACGGCAGCAACAGGCGATCCCTGTAGTAGACGTCGCAGGTATTCGACCAGCACAAGCCGGCCCACATTATCGATTCATGGGTATGGACCACGCCCTTGGGCAGACCGGTGGTGCCGGATGTGTACATGATGAACAGGTTATCCTGGTCACCACTGGTTATTTCAGGTTCTTCATCAGACGCAGCGACCAACAGAGACGTGAGAGAATCTTCCCCGGCCAGCCCCTCGTCTGTGGTCTGCATATAGGTGTCGATCGCGAGGGGATTTTCCTCGCTGGCTTTAATGACGTCTACCGTTGCGGCAAACTCTGGATCGAAATACAGCACCTTTGTGCCACTGTCAGACAGGATAAATGACAGCTCACTGGCCGTCAGGCGGGTATTCAGGGGGACGACAATCAGGCCCAGTTTGGCGGCTGCATAAAATAGCGCTGCGAATTCGATACTGTTGTGCATCAGCAATGCGATTCTCTTGCCCTGCTTTACACCCAATCCGCCTATTACATCTGCACACTTGTTGGTGAGGCGGTTCAGGTCGGCATAGGTCGCCCGCACATTCGTCGATGGCTCCACGAAAGCCTCAAGATGAGTCGAAACGACCGATCTTTGTTTCAGCATTAGACCTACATTTTTAATCATAATTTGCTCTCAAAATTTACCCTATGTTTTCGCGTGCTATTTCTTGGCAGGTGTTTTTCTGGCTTTCGGCTTGTCCTTGGTAGTTACTTTTTGTAGTTTTTCGAAACCGTGCAAAATAAACTGGATCAACTTGTATGGGTCATTCACTGCCTCGGGTGTGGCGCCAACGGCCAGGCACAGATCCTTGTTAACACTCGCAAATGTGACGTTCAACCCGCCGCCGGGAGGGACGATGGGAAGCCCTTGAAAAGCCACCATTGGCACTCCCCCCATATACAACTGCTCCTGGGGGCCGACCATATTTGAAATGATCAGGTTGGCGCTTGGTATTGCTTCCAGGGTTGCTGAGATGTCAGACAGCGTTGCGCTGCCAAATATGAACAACGAATAAAACTGTCGAACCGCGGATGGTAATTTCCGACTCTTGTCCTTTACCTGTTGGATGGAGTCATGAACCTGTTGCAGGCGCTTGCCTATAGCCGCCTTCGGCTGCCCCATGGGCACCAATTCGACGCTGACCTGATTGCCGGCTGCTTTCTGGTCCGCAGTACGCATAGACATCGCCATCAGCGTGACCAATGGTACGTCTATGCTCGCATTTTGATCATTCAGGTAGTGATGCAAGCCATCGTCGATAATCGTCGTCACCACATCGTTGACTGTGGTATCAGTCGCTTTGGCAATGGCTTTGACCCGGTCAAGCGGTATTTCACAATTGGCATAGCGTCGCGCCGAGGATTGGGCGGCATTGTTGAATATTGTCCTGTTTGCACCGAAGGGTAGTGCGGATGTTTTCGGTTTCAATTTGAGGGATTGCGCTCCCATGTTCGCGAATTCAGTGGCGGCGCCCAGGATACCTGACGGTAATTTTCCGAATGTGGATACCAGTTTTTTCAGTTGTGATTCGCTGACCCGGGAGCGCGTTCTTCTTGGCTTTACCGTGTCGGAGGGCATCCATATGGCGCGTATTGCCTTGTCGCGCGCAGAATCGCTCATTGAATTGCGGAACAACTGGAGGGCACCTCCACCATCTATCAAGGCGTGATGCACCTTGATCATGATAGCGCATTGATTGCCTTCAATTCCCTCGATGATATAGCACTCCCAAAGGGGTTGGGCTCGATCAAGCAGCGTCGTATTCAGGAACGAGACCAACGCGTAAAACTGCTGCAGCGTACCGGGGGTCGGGACGGCCACATGTCTGATGTGATATACGAGGTCCGGTTGTACCTTCTGCCATGAGGCAACGCTTTTACTCAGCCATTTGACCTTTTGATTAAACGGTTCGGCAACCTCGCTATTACGATAGGTTTTCAGCAGCTTCGGGACGAAGCTATTTTTCTGGTTGGCCGGGATTTTGAACATTTGATACGCAGTCATGTGCATTTGCCGGCTGCTGTTCTCCATCAACAAAAAAGATAGGTCGATGGGTTTCAATCTGCTCATAATTCAGCCTTTTCTGGCGCCTGGCTTTCCGGCACCAATGACACCAGGTCG
This sequence comes from Pseudomonadales bacterium, assembly GCA_051008535.1. Lineage (GTDB taxonomy): Bacteria > Pseudomonadota > Gammaproteobacteria > Pseudomonadales > JAUIET01 > JBBKXJ01. The sequence continues at coordinate 10,626 of JBPCXM010000644.1, forward strand.
TTCAGTTCTTTTACGAAATAGCCAAACAGTTTCCAACCGTCAGGCAAGACCTTCTTGTCCGCCAGAATACACAAATTGACGTTCTGGCAATAACTCCACATCGTCATATTCAAGCAGGTGCCATCACAGATTTGACCGGTGGAGAACCAGTTGTCCAGTTTGTAGTTATCAAGGTAGAGCGGTTTACGTGGTCCGGGCACGTTAGATAGCGCCACATTGGCAAACACACTCAGGCTGCCCTTTTTCTTGACACGCAGCCACCAGCTCAATGCCTTTACGGCCCAGGGCGGCAATATTTTCATTATGGCGTTAAAGTCCGCACTCATCGCTACGCTTTGTTGCAGGTGTTCCTTCATTTCGTTCGCCGCCTTGCGGCTGGCCTCCAGGCGCAGCAGGGGGTCTTCAATTTCTGAGTGCAACCAGCAATAGTCCAAGTTTACAAAATTCCCTATACCTTCCATACCCTCGGGCCGTTTGCCGGCAAAAGGAGTGGCCGCTATTAATGGATTCTGATTCGGATCGTAATCCCGCTCCAGAAATAATTGCCTGATTGCCCCCGCGGCACAGCAAAGAAAGACGTCATTGATGGTGACCCCGAGACCTTTGGCAATCTTTTTGAAATCTTCAATAGGCATACTGTCACAAACGAAAGTCCGCCCATAGCTCAAAACGTCGTTTAAAGGCGTTTGGTGCATCATCCCCGGGGAGGGGTGTGGCGGCTTGCCCGACCTTTCGTACTGCTTTTCCAGCGCTTTTTTTTGCCTGATACCCAGCACAACCTTGGGGAGATTATTGAGTACCACGCCAGGCCAATCAACAATGGCGAGCCACAATTGCTTCAGCCAGGAAGGTGGAGGGCGCGGATTCCATTCCGGCACGTTCTCGGGAGTGTAGCCGGGTGTGTCCCGGTACAACTGCTCCAGGCCATAGGACGCTCCCACGCCATCGACATAGGCGTGGTGTAGCATGGTAACCAGCGCCACCTTGCCTCCCTCCAGGCCCTCAACGACCCAGCATTTCCACAAGGGCCGGCTGCGATCCAACTGATAGGCATAGACAGAAGACATGAGTTCACAAAGGGCCTTATGATCACCGGGAGCCGCGCAGGCCACTCGGCGGATGTGATAATCCAGATTAAAGTCCTGGTCTTCTATCCATAGCGGGTGATTGATACCCAGCGGGGCATTAGCGTATTTCCAGCGCAAGTATGGAATCAGATGCACGCGATCCTCAAAATCCTGGTGAAACTTGCTGAATGACCAGCCCTGTGGATCAGTAGAGGGGTCCAATATGGCCACTTTGAAGGTATGCATGTAAGCTCTGGGCGTTTCCATAGCCAGCATGAATGCATCCGCGCCACCCATTCTTCTCATGTGATAGCCCCAAAGTGAGTTGTTGAACGAAGCCCGTGTGGTCAAAAACTCATTCGTATCGAGATATTAACATCTTAATCTATTGTACGTGCCCATGACCATCGGCCCGCCATCGCATAGCCCGTGGAGCTGTCTTTCCTCGTCACGACCCCGACTCCTCCCCCGCGGTGTCCGACGAATGCGGAGCCAGCCACTGGGTCTGCTCATGGCGCGCGCGGTCTTCGGTGTGGCTGTAGATGGAGAGCACAAAAAGCCTGATGGGCTTCGCAACGAACCCCGGCGTATAGAGGGAGTCCAGCGACCTCGACCACGCGTTCGCTGGCTTTGTCCTGTCCGTCCACTGGCGCCAGGGTGCGCAGCATGAACGCTTTGTGGTCTTGTTGAGGGGCAAATAGCGATGCGGTAGGCTACGGAGCTACAGCAGACTTCTTTGCCTGGCAGCCGCATTGCGGGTAAAGTGGTTGGCCTCCCACTTTCGTTTGAGGACCGCCCATGACGACCAACTTGCAGCGTTTACTGCTCGCACCAATGCTGGTCATTGCTTACGTGTCGGCCGCGCTGGCTGATACCCCCAGCACAGTTGCACATGACAAACAAAGCATCGAGGCCGCCTTCAAGGGCGCCGGTTACTCGCCTTATGCCGGGCGGGCCACTCCAATGCGCGTGTTCTGGGGAGATACCCATTTGCACACGAATCTGTCGCTGGATGCCCGGGCATTCGGGGTCACTCTGGGTCCGGAGCAGGCCTATCGGTTTGCGCGCGGCGAGGAAGTGCTCAGCACTCACGGCGAGAAAGTCCGTCTCGCTCGTCCGCTCGATTGGCTGGTGATCTCCGATCATTCCGATGGCATGGGCGCAATGACTGAAATTGTTGCAGGTAACCCGAACCTGCTGCGCGACGCTACCGTGAAGGACTGGCATGATCGCGTGATCCAGGGTGGCAATGTCGCCCTGACGGCGACGATGGACATTATTGGCAGTTTTACCAGCGGCAAAATTCCCAAAGTGCTGCTTGACCGTAATTTCACGCGCTCGGTCTGGGAGAAGTACCTGAAGACCGCGGAGGCGTACAACGACCCGGGGCAGTTTACGACGATTATCGGGTACGAGTGGACCTCGACCGAGGACGGCAACAACCTGCATCGCAATGTGCTGTATCGAGGCAATGCCGACTCGGCGCGGCAGCTATTACCCTATACGACGACCGAAAGTTTTAACCCGGAAGACCTGTGGCGCTGGATGGCCAATTATGAAGAACAAACCGGCAGCCAGGTACTGGCGCTGGCGCATAATGGCAATCTGAGCAATGGCATCATGTTTCCGGTCGAGACCAACCCCGAATCAGGTCGTGCGCTCAGTCGCGATTATGTTCGCACCCGTTTGCGTTGGGAGCCGCTGTACGAAATCACGCAGATCAAGGGCGATGGCGAATCGCACCCCTACCTGTCGCCTAACGACGAATTTGCCGGCCATGATCCGCTCTGGGATCGCAGCAATCTCGGGCCAGTTCCCAAGAAAAAGGCCATGCTGCAGTACGAATACGCCCGCGAAGCGTTGAAAAATGGTCTGAAACTCGAGAAGAAACTCGGCACCAACCCGTATAAATTTGGCGTGGTCGGCTCAACTGACAGCCACACGGGCCTGGCTACCGCCGAGGAAGAAAATTTCTTTGGCAAGCACAGTGGCCTCGAACCAAAGAAAAACCGCTGGAAACACCTCGTTGGCGAATTCGAGACGACGCGGATCGTCGGCTGGGAAATGTTGGCGTCCGGGTATGCTGCCGTTTGGGCCACCGAAAATAATCGTGAGGCCTTGTTCGACGCGATGATGCGCAAAGAAGTATACGCCACCACCGGTCCGAGAATGACCGTCTGGTTCTTTGGTGGCTGGGATTTCGAACCCGAAGATGCACAGGCGCGCACACCAGGACGGACCGGTTACGCCAAGGGAGTGTCGATGGGTGGCGATCTGGTCAGCGCGCCGGAAGGCAAGGCGCCGAGCTTTCTTGTTGCCGCGTTGAAGGATGCCTACCGTGGCAATCTGGACCGTATCCAGATTGTCAAAGGATGGCTGGACGAAAAAGGCAGAACTCACGAGAAGGTCTATGACGTGACCTGGAGCAGCGCCGATACACGCCGTCCTAGCCCCGACGGCAAACTGCCCACAGTTGGCAATACCGTCGATGTTGCCAATGCCACATTCAGCAATTCAATTGGCGCGGCCGAACTGGCTGGCGTATGGATAGACCCGGATTTTAACGCCGGGCAGTCGGCCTTTTATTACGCGCGGGTTATCGAAATTCCGACACCACGCTGGAGCGCCTACGACGCCAAACGTTACGCTGTCAGCATCGATGAAAAAGTGCCAATGATCGTACAGGAACGCGCGTACACGTCACCTATCTGGTATTCGCCGTAATTATCGACACAGAACCTTCGGCAACTATTTTCGGAAGGATAAGGAAAACAAAAGGCTTTTTCGTTAGTTGCGTTGTCCGGAGAGCCCATTGCCGGGGCCTGTTTGAACTTGCGGTAGCCGCTTGAATTTGTATTTGGCCACGAACACGGTGGATAAGCTACGTCTAGCGACAGGCATTTGAAAGGCTTGAGCTGCTTATAGGGAACCCTATCCGAGCAGTTCTTTGAGGGCTGGTCGGGAGCAACCCCATCCGGCTACCCGGCGCACGGCGCAGTAATGCGTCGCGCTTACCAGGCTAATCGACCCAAGAGTAAACGGGTCGAGAATAGAGCGTCAAGTGTTGCTAGAAGAACGAATAGCGCGCTTGCACCTCGACAGTGCGCGGCGGATCGATAAACTGGAAGTAGGTGAAATCGAAACCGAAGGAACCCAGTGGCACATCGTTACCCCAGGTGGTGGTCTCTTCGTCGCTGAGGTTTTTACCAACCACCGCCAAACTCCATGTGCCGTCGGCCGCACCAATCGCCGCCCGCGCGTTAAGCTTCCAGAAGTCTTCTTGGATCAGATTGGGGTCGAGGTCATTGGGAATGACCACATCGTCGGACCACATAAACTCGAGGCCCAGGGTCAATTCCACGGCGTCGCTGAACAGCGGCGTGATGTATTCCGCGCCCAGGTTGGCCGACCATTCCGGCGCAAATTGCAATGGCTTGCCGGAAAGGTCTTGCTCACAATCACCGCGCAGTCCTCCCGCGGCAATGAGCTCCGTGACCTGAAAAACGTTGCAGGCGGCACCAGGAAACGAGCCGTAGGTGGCATCGAGGTAGGCCAATGCGCCGGTTAGCGTTAAACCCTCTGTGACGGCCAGCACAAAATCGGCTTCGAAACCTTCGACCTCGGTCTCGGCGGCGTTACCGACCACAAAACAGCAGTTGCCGTCGAAGGTGCTGACCTGTACGTCTTCGAAGTCGCTCTTGAACAGCGCCATATTCAAACGGGCGCGACCGTCCCACAGCTCCATTTTCGTACCGATCTCGATGGACTCCACCGTCTCTTCCTCGAACTCCTCGGTGGTAGCGTCGGCGCGGGCGTTATCCTGATCGTAGCCACCCGCCTTGAAGCCGTTGGCCAGGTTCAGGTAGAGCATGATTTCGCCAGTGATGTCATACTGGAAATTAAGATTACCGGTCCAGTTATCCTGCGAGCGGTTCAGATCAAATTCGTGCTCAGTAGCAAGCATCAATACCTGATCGTATAAACCGGCCAGAAACGGATCCGGGTTGCTATCCAGATCAGCCACTACCAGACTCTTGGTCATCTCCTTTTCTTCGTCGGAGTAGCGCAAGCCGGCCTGGACGCGAAAGACGTCGTTCACATTCCAGGTAAGTGAGACAAAGGCAGACCATGTATCCGTATCCTGGTCAAACAATCCTATGGTAAGCGCATCCATGGCCCCTGTCGGGAACGGAGCACCTGGAATGCCTGCTGCCGCCAATCGCCCATTGATGGCAGCTTCAACGGGTGGCAGCGCACTTACCGCTACCGTCGTTCTGGTGGTGCCAACGGCGAGTTCATTGGTCTGGTAATAGATCCCAGTCAGGTATTCGATGGTTCCACCGACCGGAGAGGTCAACAACAATTCCTGGCTGAATTGTTCATGCGACTCTTCCCTGCTGCGTTCCAGGAAAGCCAACGAGCTGACATCGACATCACTGGTATATTCGTACTCGTACTCGGTGTAGCCGGTGATCGAGCGCAGGGTATGCTCGCCCAACTGATACTCGGCGGTTAGTTGCACGATATCGGATTCGGTATCATCGAAACTGGGTCGACCGGGAAAATCGGCCTGCGATTTCTCATAATCGAAACCCGCCTGAAAGTTCGGATCACCAAAAGCCTGGTAAAATAAAGTTGCAGTAGGACTTGCGATTGAGATCTGAGCCTGCCGGCCCGTGATATCGAATTCTCCGTGCTCGGCCTTTAGGGTAAAGAGCAGATTGTCGGTCGCATCCCAAACCAGCGTGCCGCGCACAATGGTATTGTCCTCTTGCGGTCCATCCGGACCGGTAAAGTTGTTTTCTATATAGCCGTCATCCTCATATTTCTTGGCGACGAGTCGGCCGCCCAAGGTATCGGTCAGCGGCCCGGACAGCATTGCCGTGACGCCCACTCCTTCCACTTCGGTCTCATAAGTGCCCTCAATATAAGCCTCGAACTCATCGCTGGGCTTGGCGCTCGTGATATTGATCGCACCGGCGATGGTGTTCTTGCCGAACAAGGTGGACTGCGGCCCTTTCAGCACTTCCACCCGCTCCAGGTCCAGGAACCCCGCCCGCGCGCTGCGGCCACGCCCGTAGTAGACACCGTCGATAAAGGTGCCGACCGACTGCTCGAAACCGGGGTTAACGCCAGAACCGATGCCGCGTATAAACAACTGGGTGCCGGCGCCTGCTTCCGCAATATGTACATTGGGCAGAAACACGGACATATCTTCCAGTTCACCGATACCTTGCGCTTCGATCTTATCGCCGCTCACGACCGAAATCGCGATGGGAACATCCTGCAGCCCCGCCGCTCGTTTGGTGGCAGTGACGACCACCTCCTCCAAAGCCAGTGAAGTGTCTTGCGAATATGCGTGCAAGGCCGTGAGCGAACTCGACAGCCCAAGGGCAATTGCCAGCGAGGTTTTTTGAATAGAAGCCATGACGTGTTTCCTCCTATTGCGCAATGTTTATATTCCAGCCGAAGCATAATGCAGCGGCGTTAGCATGCCAAGAGGTACTGACAAATTAAGTGCTTTCGAGCGACAATTGCTGGATGAATAAATCACCAAGCCTACACAAGCGCCACCGGTTCCCACCCGAAATCTTTCAATATATCGTGTGGCTCTACTATCGATTCAATCTCAGTCGTGGGCTTGCAAGGAATGTCACCAGGCCCGCGATTTCCGCTGCTGTCGCGGTTGGCCATCACTGCTTACGCAAGCGCGCTCTGATTAAGCGTGCGTCCAGCTACTGACTACCCGGCGCGCCGGCAGACCCGGTCACAATCTCCAGCAAAGCGTTGGTTGGGCCGGCGTTCCAGCCACCGTCAACCTGCAATGCCTGGCCTGTCATGTAACGGCTGGCATCGGAGGCCAGGAACAGGTAAACGCCGGCAATATCTTCTTTTGGTTCGGCATGACGGCCCAGCGCGGTAAAAGACTGCGCGATGCGTTGTTCTTCCGGTGAGTTGCCCAAAGCTGTATTAACATATCCCGGACAGACGGCATTAACTCGAATAGCGCGCTGCCCGAGTTCCAGTGCCGACATTTCCGTCATGGACAGCAGCGCGCGTTTACCCGCTGAATAAACACCAGTGCCCGGCATGCAGATAATTCCCCCCATGGAGGAGGTGCATATAATCGAGCCGCCATCGTTCATCTGTTTGGGTGCGTGTTTGAGACCGTACAGAACGCCCCACTGGTTTATCTTTGTCATTTTTTCCAACAGGTTCTGGTCGGTCTCTTCGATGGTAGGGCCTACGATACCTATACCTGCGTTCAGAACCACAATGTCCAACTTGCCCCCAACAAGTTCGCAAGATT
>JBPCXM010000645.1:0-2823 GCA_051008535.1 Pseudomonadales bacterium
GTGCAGGCCGACAACTTGTTCACGGTGGCGACTGGAAAACGGGCCTTCTGCTGGCTGACAAGGCCGTAAGACTAAATCCTCAACACCCGGCGTGGTATCGTATCGTGTCGTTTTTGGACCACTACCGTAAGGGCGAGTACCAGCAAGCCCTGGTCGAAACGGAGAAACACGCCTTTGGCGAGATGCCGACTGGCGTGTTAGGACGTACGGTCGCATTGAAAAAACTGGGGCGCCATCGCGAAGCGGCGCGACTCAAGCGGGTACTGCTGCGAGAATTCGGAGCTTTCCTCGATAAACCAGCCAACACAATGCAGCCGATGCTCATGCCGGCTGCCATCGCCAAGGATATGCTCAGCACATATGAGAGTATTACGATCGACGACACGGTCGAGAGCGATTAAGCGTATCTGATTGAATTCGTAAGCCGCCATTGAAGACATCCAACATCTACTATTTCACGAACCGTATAAGCAAGCGTCGCCGCCACATTAATTGCACACGATCTTTTAACAGTGTTCCGCTTAAAGCGTTAGAATAGCCGATCTGCAGACTCAGCGTCGGTAATCAAAATTCTAGCAATAGCGACGCCGGCTTAAATACTGTCCTCCGTCCACCTCTTGGAGAGGTCCTCTAAATCTAACAAACCGAGAGTGAAGAAACGCCCAGGGTTGCTAAACTGCCGCGGTTGACCGCGCTCGCGACTTCTTCTTTGTTTTAGCAGATGCTACACGTTTTACCGACACGCCTGCTTGACGCGTCTTCGCGGCCGCCCTTTTCGCAGGGATTTTTTTCGCTGCTGCCTTTTTCATGGCGACTTTTTTCGCTACTGATTTTTTAACTGCTGCCCTTTTCGCGGTAGACTTTTTCACTGCGGCCTTTTTCACCTTAGCCTTTTTTGTGGTCTCTTTTTTCGACCGCGCTTTGCCAAGCAGGGCTTTCTCGGTTTCTTCAAACGATGCGACCAGACACTGACGATAAAATTCCGGGTCTGGAATAATATCGCGATCAGCCAGTACCGTCACAGTCACAACGCCATTACAGCTGAACACCAAATGAAAAACTCCGCAACCGGGTGTGAGCAAACCAAGACCATGGTAGCGAACCATCTGCGCACCGGCACTATAGAGTGGGAAATTCGGGCCGGGTACATTTGAAATCACTGTGCTGATGTTCAATGGAATAAACCGGCTGAGCTGGTTTTTCGCCCATAATCCCGCAACTGTCTTCGACACTAGCGGTGAGAACACACCGGCGATTTTCAGTGCATCGACCATTGGATTAGTTTCGTTGCTGGCCTTGGCATCAACCGCACTATCATGCACTGCATGCAAGCGTTCCACCGGGTCTTCCACATCGGTGTGCAAGGAGGTAAACATCGAACCTACCTGATTATTTTCATCGGTGTGGGCTCGTCGGGTACGCATATTCATCGGTATGCCGGCCGCCAGAGACTCTTCCGGCAATTCGTTGCAATGTTGCAGATACTTGCGTAACGCACCGCCGACAACCGACAGGGCTACATCGTTCATCGTCACGCCGGCAGCGTTTTTTAGCGCCTTGAAATCGTCCAGGTCGAATACTGCAGCATCCGCAACCCGATGTGGGCCAACGGGATTGTTGAAGCGGGTTTTTGGCGCTTGCATATCGGGCGAGGGGATCTCATCGCGCACAACACTAATGCCGTACTTGGCGAGATCAATTGCCCTACCCGCGATACCCTTGGTCAGCGAGTAGGTATTTTTTGTGCGATTTACCATGGCTTTGACCAACAGTTCGGCGTCGGTAGGCTCGCGGTCAATAACCAGTGCGTCACTAGCCGCACGATCTTCAGGCGCGGGGTCCGGGACCAGGTCGTGCAATGCGGTCATAAATGCCTGGCCACCAGCGCCGTCGACCAACGAATGGTGCATCTTCGTATAGATAGCAAAGGCGCCTTTCGGCACATCCGGAATTTTATCAAGACCCTCAATAATGTACGCCTCCCATAGCGGTCGCGACATATCCAACGAGCGCGAATGCAAGCGCGCCACCTGAATCCACAATTGGCGCCAGTCGCCTGGCTCCGGCAAGGATATGTGGCGCAAATGGAATTCAACGTCGAAATTCTTGTCTTCTACCCAATAAGGCCTGTCAATTTGACCGGGGACGTTGACCAGCCGGGTGCGAAATATCTGCACCTTATTCAAGCGCTGCTCAAAGTTTTTGATGACATCCTTAAAACGCACAAACCCGCCCGGCGCGGTGGAAATATCATAAATGCCAATACCACCGATATGCTGAGGCGTATTGCTGTTCTCCAGATTGATAAACGCCGAATCCATCGGACCCAGTTGTTTCATTACTGATTCTCCTTAACTCACTCGTCTTAGTCTCAGTGTCTCGGTTACTCGCGCCACGCTGCCTACTATTGAACCGCACAAACCAGTGTACACGTAAACCGGTGGATATTTAATCCATTTACGTGTGACGAAAAAGTAAATAATAGCTGGGGTAAGCGCCAGGACCCAGTGCCGCACCGGCATATCGTGCGGCCGGTCTCGCGCGGCACTGAACGACAGTGAGGTCCGTTGGTCTCAGGAATTGTCGGCGCTATCTTCACTCTCAGGCAACGGAATCCTGACATCGCGCGATGGCAAAATCGTGGAGATAGCATGCTTGTAAATAACTTGAGTATTAACGTTTTTCAGCAACACAACAAACTGGTCGAAGCTATCAACAGTGCCTTGCAGCTTAATGCCATTGACCAGAAAAATGGATACCGGTACGCGCTCTTTGCGCAGAATGTTCAGGAACGGGTCCTGTATGTTTTGTCCTTTTTTCATT
>JBPCXM010000646.1:0-5461 GCA_051008535.1 Pseudomonadales bacterium
TCGGTAAATTTTGTAGGCGACGAAGGGCAGCGTTTTGTGAAAGTAAGCGCCACTACGACGCTCGCCAGTAACAATTCGGGTAAGGCATTGTTTATGGATGTGCCCAGCGCCAATAATACGTTTACCACGCAGCCGCACACGCAAAACACTGCTCAGCCGCTAGCAGCTATCAGCGCCAAGGCTGTGATTGACCAGGCAGCTTACGATAGTTTTTATCCCGAAGATTTACGCGTAGAGTTTAACAACCCGCCAACAACGTTCAACATTGTACAAAAGTCGGATGGTGCAACCTTAGTGACTATTCAGCCGTATCAATCCGGAGACGATATTGAAGTTGCCGGCTTGCAGTTTAGCATCTCCGGTGCGCCCGCCGCGGGTGACCGTTTCTTTATCGAATCAAGCGCCAAACAGAGCCTCTTTAAAACGGTTGGCGATTTGATTACCGGCCTGGAAACGCTGGACGATAGCGTCGCCTCCAACGAGCCAAGACAGGCTTTATTGGCCGCCAGTCTGGATAACCTGGACAATGCACATGACACCATGCTCAAAGTGCGCACCTCCATCGGTGCACGCTTGAATGTGGCGGAGAGTACCGCAGCCATGCACGAAGACCTGGAGCTGCTAAGCCAGAAGGTCTTGTCTGAGGAACGTGATCTGGACTATGCCGATGCAATCAGTCGCTTGTCATTTCAGAGCTTTGTACTGGAAGCCGCGCAGCAGAGTTTTGCTCGCGTTAGTAATTTGTCGTTGTTTAATTTCTTGCGCTAATCATGGCAGCAAGCCCTGGTCTTGCATGTCTTTAACGAAGTTCAGCATCACTTGTTCTACGATGGTTGCGAACCCAAGCGCGGAGGTTGTTGGCGATACATGCTCCACGGGTGCCTTTCTTTTACCGACAGTCGTGTGCAACGCATGCTTATATTCCGTCCTTGAGCGCGTGCCGGCGCTATCCACATAGTTGATCGAGAATTCGTAGTAGTCGGTAACGTTCGAACCCAAGGCGCCTAAACTTAAGCTTGTGCTCGCACCTTGGGCGGTAGTACCCAAGCTTTTGGTGAAGTTGTTTATGACTACCTTTAGCGATGCGCCAGCGGGATTGCCGCTGAAATCAAAAACCCCGGTAGTCCACAAAGTACTTTCGACCAGGCTCCTGGCTTGTCGGTTACCCTGAGCGAAGGGTTCGCCGTGTTTTTTGTATCGCACATCGAGCGCGACTGGGTATTTCGATGCAACTGGTGTTATGTCATCGTAACTGGCCTTGGCGTAACTAGGGTCAACGAATGATTTCGACGACATGCAGCCTAACAGGAGCAAGAAGATCGCGGTAAGTAGTGCTGCTTTCATCGTTATCATATTGGCTGAATACTAATACTAGACTAAAAACTCTCCTGGATCTTTCATATCTACCATACCCAAATATCCACCCATATCGTCAATCGCGTCATGTACACCATAACCTAACAGTTGCTGAGCCCGGCGAGAGAGATGCTTGGCCACTGATGGAGGTGTGGCGAGGAGGTTGTTTTCTTCGGTGCGCAACCATCCCAGGCAAAAGCTCATATGTATACCTCTACGCCAGAAATTCTGCAACGTGTTTGTACCGCCGGCGTGCAGGGTTGACCCCAGGTAAACAACTGCGGCACCGGCAGGCATTACAGCATAGGCCAATTCGGTGACTTGCGGTTTGCGACCGCGCGGCCAATGATGGCTGCCGGGTGCAACAACAGTCGCGCCATTCTCTTTGGTGAAATCCACCATAGCGATTATGCTGGCGATTTCCATCTCAGGGCGTTGCTCTGGCATATGAATCCAGACGTCTTCATCGCGGTGGAAAATTTGTCTCTCAGCGCCACCACCGCGATCCATTATGTGTGCGAGGTTTAGAATATAGTCGGCACAATTAGGTAACAGAATACGTTCACACAAACCACTATACATAGGGTGAAGCATCACCTGCTCAGCAAACGTTGCGGACTTGCCCGCCAGGCCGGTGACATGCCGAGTTTTGTTGCCGAAGAAAAAATCCAGTACCGGATTGAGGTGTTTATGGTTCGGATCTGAGGCCGCTAGTAGTGGGTCGATTTCGCCATTCAATTTTGTTAGCAATTCTGTATCAAGTACTCCTTCAACGATAACGCCACCATCATCAAGTAGTGCCTGATGGATAACCTCAATGCTATCGCTGGCATGAAAGTGCTGTAGATATTGCATAGTGACTTAACTACTCAAGACTCGATCGCAGGAGAGAACAGGTGATTCCATTGTAGTAGGTGAATTTGTCTGTTGATCCAACAACATTCCACCTATCGCAGGTGTATTCTTTTATATATGGATGCCAGATCGCCGCGCTGGCAGATGTGGTCATTTGCTTCCAGACTTTGTGTGACGACACGGCAATATCAATATCGACTGATATTGGCCAATGGCGCAGTTGCGAATGCCAGAACGTGACCCTATTTAGCCCCGTTTTTTTCGCCATATTGGTTTTAGCCTGGCATTTCCATCAACTCCGACACCTCAAGCGAACCGCCAATATCAAGAAAAGGACAAGCTTTGGCAAGTGATAGTGCCGTCTCCATAGAATCAGCTTCAACAATGGTATAACCAGACATTGCTGTTGTGCTTCCCGCGGTAATCGTGCCATCAGGGTTCACGGTGCGGGTGTCCTTCAGTGGATTCGCGGGACTAACCGCCGAGTCGCCCAATGAAGATAACCATTCCTTATATTTTGCGAAATGTTGCTTACCGTCCTCAGGGCTAGATGGCTGATCGCCGCCTATGTAAGTCATAATGTATTGAGCCATGTAAGTATCTCCTCTTCTTAAAAATTTAGTTTTCAAGATCCGTTGTTGATTGCATTCCAGAACGAAGCCTGCTCGTTCATCTACTCCACTAACACCTAAAAAACCCGAGCTTCCATGTAATCGTGACTTACAGCACTGCCATACTGATTTTTTTGCCCACCGGAATTGTGTCGAACAACAGAGAATCCCATGCGTTCATACAACGCTTTAGCTCTGGGGTTAGTTTCAGCCACATCAAGACTTATCGTATCAACGCCTCGTTTTCTGGCCAGCTCAAAAAAGTGATCAATCACCTTGCCGCCTATGCCTTTACCACGCAGTTCTCGTGCTACCCCGAGGTTGTGCAAACATAGCGTTCCTTTGCGTGGTGGCGAGACAATTTTTTCGAAGCGCAGCCCGCGAATCACTACAATCAGGCCCTTGGCCGGTCCGTAATAAGCGAATATTTGTTTCACAGCGTCGAGCGTATACGTCATATTTTCCTTTGGGTGCCAAACACCGACCAAGGCCACTGGTTTGCCATCTTCTTCAGCCAGCAAATGGCCGCGATACCCAAACTCGCCACCGCCCCGCAGAAAGGCGTGGTGCAAAAAATCGAATGCCTGATCCTGGTATTCAACAGAAAAGACATAACGGAAAGCTTCAGGACCGGCGCTAAACATTAGCGGAATAGCGACGGCGCTGTCATCACGGGTGCAAGGTCTAAATTCTAGACTCATAAGAACGCGACCTTCACGATTGACTGTACAGCTCTTCTAACGCCTCCGACCGTCGGTGTCTATGGGCATAATTTCTGATGATGTTTTCGGGCATCAACTTATTTGATGGAGAGCGCAAAGCTTGTTACCGGATGGGTCACGCAAATAAGCAAGATATAGCTTACCAGCTTCGCTTTCGCGCTCGCCAGGAGGGTCTTCACATGTCGTACCGCCATTAGCGAGTCCCGCTGCGTGCCAGGCATCGGCTTGCGCAGGATTATCTGCGGCAAAGCCGACCGTGCTGCCATTACCATGGCAAGCCGGTTCACCATTAATCGGACTGCTGATCGCGAAGATCCCGCTTTTAGTGAAATAAAAGCAACGTCCTTTTTCGTCTATGATGCCGGGCTCATGTCCCATAGCACCTAAAACTGCATCGTAAAAAGCTTTCGATTCCTGAACATCGTTTGCGCCCACCATGATATGACTGAACATTTCTACCCTCCTCGTTATGTTATTGCAAGATCGCAAGTGGCTAATACTACAACGCCCTGCTCGTCGATTGGGGAATGTTGGCGGCTTTTTTTAGTAAATGTGGCAGCTATGCTTTATGTAGGACACTACACTAGATCCGCGCGCAGCGACACGGGGCTGTGAACTATCGCGTTTGCCATTTATGATCAGGTTTTGACTATTAACTTGTACGGTCAGAAGCTATATTGTCGACAATGCCTTAGATCTCTACAAACGCCTTTCAACCTGCTTATTTATCTGTAACGCCTCGATAGCTGTCTTTACACGCTAACGCGGAAATTCGGTTCATTAACCTTCGCCCAGAAAAGTCTCCCACCGCGTAATGTTGTACCGCCTGTTGATCCCAGATCAGAAGATCCCCATTCTGCCAATGGTGGCGGTAATTAAACTCTGGTTTCTGCATCTGCTGCAATAGCATTTCCAGAAGCATTTTTCCTTCTATGGGGTTCAGCCCTTGGACAAATCGAGTGTAAGTTGCGTTTACCGTCAACCACTGCCGGCCAGTAACAGGATGTGTTTTCACTATTGGGTGGGAGTGAATCAAACCTTTTACCAGGGCGTCACCGACCATCTCTCCCAGCGGAATGCCACTTTGCCAACCCAACTCGTAGAGGTGACCATAATCGTGAACTGCAGTTAAGCCTTCCAATAGTTGCTTAATTTTGTCTGACAAGCCTTCGTAGCTTGCGGCAGCACTGCGAAAAGCAGTGTCACCACCACAATCGGGTATTATTTTGGCATGAAGTAAATTCACCAGAGGTGGGTGTTCCAAAAAAGTCTCATCCGCGTGCCAGGAATCTGCGCGGTCCCCCTTGTCGGAGTCGATAACCGTTAAGTATTTCGCATTCTCGTCCCGCTGAAACTGATCGGTGGCGTTGTGCTCAGGTTCACCAAAGCGCAGAGCAATTTGTAAATGTTGCTCGAGGGTCATTTCTGTTGCCGGTATAGAAATAACCTGGTGTTCATACAAAGCATCAGCAATGGCTTCGATTGTCTGCTCTGTAAGGGCGGTGCTGAAATCCACGCCTTCCACGCGGCCGCCGAGCAATCCGCCTAATTTTTTAATAAGAAGCGCCATTGGTTACTCCAAATTGTATTGGCTGTTGTCGCAGTTCAAACTTGATACTAAGTCCCCTCATAGTGTAAAGGTTCTTTTGTAATCATTAGGTACGCTAAAACTACTGAAACTGCTAAAGCGATAAAATTCCAGACTCAGCTGGGCGGGTCAACTTTTTCAAGTTTATCCGTGATACTCATTCTTAATTTTCCGTGTTTGTATAACAGCAAATTGTACATCATGGCTACATATAGGAAGCGTGCCTATACCCGGCCACTAATTTCCACATCTAGAAATGTCTAATTTTAGGCATACAAATCTACATCATCGATTTTTACCACTCACTTTGGAATTACATTATTGGCGGT
>JBPCXM010000647.1:0-3131 GCA_051008535.1 Pseudomonadales bacterium
GCAGATTTTTGTCTTTGGCACAGTCGATGACCGCACGAATGCGATCCTCACGACCGATGTTACCCGGATTAATGCGCAAACAGTCGGCACCCCTGTCGGCCACCGTCAGCGCGATTTTGTGGTCAAAATGGATATCTGCCACCAATGGCACATCGACCTGCTTGCGAATATGCGCAAACGCATCGGCCGCATCCATGCTCGGTACTGAGACGCGGACAATATCGGCGCCCGCTTGCACCAGCGCGTTGACCTGCGAAACCGTAGCGTCCACATCGCAAGTCTCGGTATTCGTCATGCTTTGCACGGCGATCGGCGCGTCGCCCCCGATGGGCACGTCGCCAACAAAAATTTGTTTCGACTCGCGGCGTTTGATGGGTGAAATGCACTGCATCCGTCTATTCCTGATTGTAACTACCCGACTTAAAGCGCTGGTACTCTTTTGAGTTGGGGTAGAGATTCTTTAGTGCCAGCGCATTACTGGCCTTGGCACTGCGATCATTCTGCGCTTCGGCGAGACGAATTCCGAACAGAAGGGCGCGTGGCGACTGCTTGGAAAGCGATTTGAACTGACTATAGTACCGCTGCGCCACATCAAGCTCACCGCGGTCGAAGTTAATAATTGCCAATTCCAGCATTGCTGGCGAATATTTTCTTTGCATTTTCAGAGCGCGCTTGAATGCGTTTTCTGCGGTCTCAGTATCACCCAGTTTTAATGCTACCTGACCCAGGTTGCCAAATGCTCGCAGACGCTCCTTGTAGAGTTGATCGTCAGCAACGATTTTAAGTTGCTTCATCGCTTCTTTATAGCGCTTCTGCTCATACAGAAAGGCGGCATAATTATTCCTCGCTTTCGAATAGCTGGGGTCATAGGCAATGGCCTTTTTGTAGTGACTCTCAGCGATTTCCGGCTCGCCCTCTTTGGTGAACACTACCCCGAATGCATCGTGAACCTGGGGACTTTTTGGATCTATTTTCAACGCCGCCTTAAGATTACGCCGCGCCGACTCGGGGTCACCCTTACGCAAATAATTCAGCGCCAAGTCGACGCGCGAGTTGATCGCTTTTTCTTTACTTGTGTCGGCAGTAAATACTGGCTTTTCAGTGGTGACGCAGCCTGCCAGCCAGCAAAACAATATCAGAAGCGGTACTAACTTTTTAGCTTGCATAGGGGGTTTAACCTGCAATGGCGATAGTGTTAGGTTGAAGTGGGTCGTTAAGTCTGTGTCGTTCACTGCGACCCGTGCGGTCAGCCACCGAGCCCGCCAATTGACCGCAAGCGGCGTCGATGTCTTCACCACGGGTCGAGCGTATGGTAACTGTGTGGCCCTTTCGCTGCAGCGTGTCGCGGAAACGACTGAC
Source organism: Pseudomonadales bacterium (assembly GCA_051008535.1). Classification (GTDB taxonomy): domain Bacteria; phylum Pseudomonadota; class Gammaproteobacteria; order Pseudomonadales; family JAUIET01; genus JBBKXJ01. Next base: position 1,360 of record JBPCXM010000647.1, read on the forward strand.
GGCATTTCCTGACGGGCGCTGATAGTCCGACAAGAAAAATGGGTTGAACGGAATCAAGTTTATCTTGCATGGAAAATCGCACAGTAGCTCGGCGGTCTGTTGCGCCTGCTGCAGCGAATCGTTCACGCCTTTAATCAGCGTGTACTCCACCGTGATCACGCGCTTGCGGTCGGGCAAGCTTTGCAGATAGCGCCGGCACGCTGCTAACAATTCGGCTATGGGGTACTTGCGATTGATCGGAACCAGCACATCCCGTAAGGCGTTGTCGGGCGCATGCAGCGAAATTGCCAAAGAGGCGTCTGAGACTTTTGACAATTCATCGATAGCAGGCACCACGCCCGAAGTACTCACGGTAACGCGGCGTTTGGAAATGCCGTACGCAAGGTCGTGCATCATCAATTGCAGCGAGGCCGTTAGGTTGTCGAAGTTCAATAGTGGTTCGCCCATACCCATCATCACCACATTGCTGATGGCCCGGTTGACCGGCTCGCCCGGTTCGACCAGGGCCTTGGATGCGATCCACAATTGACCAATGATTTCGGCGCTGCTTAAATTGCGTTGAAAGCCTTGTTTGCCGGTTGCGCAGAAACTGCAATCTAGCGTGCAACCAACTTGCGAGGATACGCACAAGGTGCGCCGGCCCTGCTCGGGGATCATCACCGTTTCAACGCAGCTGCCGCCGTCAACCCGGATAATCCATTTGCGCGTGCCGTCTTTCGACTTCAGCTCCGACACAACTTTCGGAGCGCGAATTTCAGCTTGCTCGCCCAACCTCTCACGCAGCGTTTTGCTGATATCGGTCATCGCAGAAAAATCAGCAACGCCTTGATGGTGCATCCATTTCAACAACTGCGTGGCACGAAACGGTTTCTGACCCAAACCAACCACGAACTCGCGCAGCGCGGCCGGCGTGAGTCCCAGCAAATTCACTTTTTCCTGGCTAGCCTTGAGTTCCACGTATTGTGCCTTGTTGCCTATTAACTGCGCGAGCAGAGGTCGGCAGCGTCGAAGAAGTAACTGATTTCCCTCGCTGCTGACTCGGGCGAATCAGAGCCGTGTACGGCGTTGGCATCGATGGACTCGGCAAAGTCAGCACGGATGGTGCCGGCATCGGCTTCTTGCGGGTTGGTGGCTCCCATCAATTCGCGATTCTTTGTTACCGCGTTTTCACCTTCCAGCACCTGCACGGTGACCGGGCCCGATGTCATAAACTCTATCAATGCGGGGAAAAACGGGCGGCCTTTGTGCTCTGCATAAAAACCTTCGGCCTGCTCGGTGCCCAGATGCAGCATCTTAGCAGCGGCAATTGACAAGCCGTTTTTTTCGAACCGGCTATAAATCTCGCCGATGACATTTTTAGCAACGGCGTCGGGTTTGATAATCGAAAGTGTACGTTCAACAGCCATATTGACTCCTGGGCAGGTTTTAGTAAAAAGGATTAAGTAAACCCTCTTATTATAGAGACTTCATGACAATATTAGTATGTGTGGTTGCGGCACGGCAATTAATTGAATATCGGGGCGAGCCAAACCGAGTAAAGAGTTCCGAGACAAATCGGCAGGATAGCCGATTTGCACAGCCGCAGGCTGCCCGTAGGGCGAACCACACGGACGTGGTGAGTGACACGCCTTATAGGCTCGGTCCCAAAACTTCTCACTCGATTCAGCCCTTAACATCAAGCCTTTGCTCTATAAGCGGCCCACTGTGGTGAAACTTCGCGCAGTTTATTTACTGAACGCTGAATCTGCTCGGCCGCATAGTCAATTTCTTCC
>JBPCXM010000648.1:0-13620 GCA_051008535.1 Pseudomonadales bacterium
ACCAGCATCTAATCAATATTATCGATCGAATTGTGTCAAGCGTTGGGCGTCGAGTGGACGAGTCTTCGCCGATGGTGGATGCCAGGCTCGCGGACGGTTCACGGGTCAATGCCATCATTCCACCGCTGGCTATCGACGGGCCGATGCTATCGATACGTCGCTTCGGTACCGACTTGCTAACGATCGAAAATTTGATTGAAATGGGTTCAGTACCCGAAGAAGTTGCGGTGGTTCTTGAAGGGGTAGTAAGGGCCAAGCTTAATGTGCTTATTTCGGGTGGTACCGGCTCCGGCAAGACCACGATGCTGAATATTCTCAGCGGTTTCATTCCTGAAAATGAACGTATTGTGACTATCGAGGATTCAGCAGAACTACGCTTGCGTCAACTGCACGTAGTGCGTCTCGAAACACGCCCACCGAATGTCGAAAGCCGCGGTGAAGTCACGCAGCGGGACTTGGTTAAAAACAGCTTGCGTATGCGACCCGATCGTATCGTCATCGGCGAGGTGCGTGGCGCGGAAGCCTTCGACATGCTGCAAGCGATGAATACCGGCCACGACGGTTCTCTGACAACCATTCATGCCAACAGTGCCCGCGATGCGCTTAGCCGCATCGAGAACATGGTGTCGATGACGGGTATCGAGTTACCCCAAAAAGCCTTGCGCCAACAAGTCGCTTCTGCAATTAATCTAGTGTTGCAAATAGAACGGCAGGAGGATGGTAAGCGGCGCCTGGTCAGCGTGCAGGAAATCAACGGCATGGAAAGCGATGTCGTTACCATGTCTGAACTATTCAAATTTAATCGTACGGGTGTGAGCGAGGAAGGACATGTGCAGGGCCACTTCGCAGCGACGGGTATCGTTCCGCATTTTCACGGTCACTTGAAGCAGCGTGGCATCGATTTACCGATGGAATTATTCCATCCCTGATAATCACAAGGTTAACGACATGGAATCAGTTTTCTTAGCGATGGTCTTTTCCGCGGTGGCCTTATTGTCATTTTCAATGGTCGTGCCGGTATTTGGTGAGGCGAGCAACACGCGTAAGAAATTGTCACGCCGCTTGCGGGAAGTAGCCAATGATAACCAGCGGGCTGAAACTGTAAGACTGTTACGAGAACGGCATCTTAAGCAACTCTCGCCGTTTGAGCGCTGGTTAGAAAATTTGCCGGGCATGAAGCGCCTTGAGGATATATTACGGCAGGCAGGCCATCAAACCTTTGCGTATCGATTTCTGTTATTGCTGTTCCTGATTGCGCTTGTAGCGCTAATAGCGGCCTTTTTGTTTCTGCAAAATATACTGTGGGCCACTGCTGTAGCTGCGGGGGCCGTTATCTTGCCTGTTGTCAAGCTACTGTACGACAGGGAGCAACGGGTGGCTAAATTCGAAGAGCAGTTGCCCGACGCTATCGACATAATGAAACGGGCCATGCAGGCCGGGCACCCCTTTACCGAAACCCTCAATTTGGTCGGAGAAGAAATTACCGGCCCCGTGGGGCAGGAATTTGCAACAACGTTTAACGACCTAAACTATGGTAGCGATTTGCGCTCGGCGTTGTTAGGTTTTCTGGAACGTATGCCCACCGTTACTGTCATGGCGCTGGTGACTTCCATTCTGGTGCAGAAGGAAAGCGGGGGCAATCTCGCCGAAATCTTTGGGAAAATATCCGCTGTCATTCGAGGACGATTTCGTTTTCATCGGCGTGTAAAAACACTGTCTGCCGAGGGGCGACTATCGGGTTGGATATTGACCTTGCTGCCTTTCGTTCTCTTTGCGGTTATTTCAGCGACTACGCCATCCTATTTACCTATGCTCACTGAAGATCCGCAAGGTAAAGAGCTGATTATGTGGGCATTTGGGTTAATGTTGGTAGGAATTCTGTGGATGCGTAAAATCATCAAGATTGAGGTGTAAATATTCGGTATGGAGTATCTCCTCGAATTACTCGGCGGTGTAATACAAAACGAAGAACAGCGGCGTATTGTATTCCTGGTTCTGGTGGCCGGCGCCATATTTTTGCTGTTCGCGGGGATTTCATTTCTCATCTCTGGATTGACCGATCCGGTTAAAAGGCGGCTCTCTACGATGCGTGTCGCTGGTACCGCGGCACCGACTATTGACTCGGCCAAGACCCAGGGGTTCCAGCATACTTTGGTCAGTTTGGTAGAGCCGGCGGCCAAATATGTTTTGCCGCAAAAGGAATGGGAGCGTGCAGCGGCGGAAGCGCGTCTGGTACATGCGGGTTATCGCAGCCCGAGTGCAATAACAATCTATTACGGTATTAAAACCCTTTTGTGTATTGTCTTCCCCTTGGTGGTCTTGGGTGCAACGTTATTCTATCCTGACCTTACTAATGGAGAAGTCATTTTCTTGCTGATACTTGCGGCATGTGTGGGCTTGATGCTGCCAAATTTTATCGTTGAACGGCAGATGTTGAGCCGAAAAAGACGTTTGCGCAACGCATTCCCTGACGCGCTCGACCTTCTGGTGGTTTGCGTTGAATCTGGGCTGGGTCTGATTGCGGCTATTCAGCGCGTTGCTGGCGAGATGGACATCAGCCACCCGGAATTGGCCGACGAGCTGGCGCTGGTAAACACGGAAATACGATTGGGTATCACCCGCAGCGAGGCGCTGAAAAACATGGCGCATCGTACAGGACTCGAAGAGATACAAAGCATGGTCGTTGTGCTGGACCAAAGCATTCGATTCGGGACCAGCATCGCCGAATCACTGCGCGTGTATGCGGAGGAATTTCGCGACAAGAGAATGCAAATGGCCGAAGAAATTGCCGCGAAAGTTGGCACCAAGCTGATATTTCCCTTAGTCGTTTGCATTTGGCCCAGCTTTTTTGTAGTGGCTGTAGGGCCGTCGGTCATGCGCGTGATCAAAGCATTCGAGAATCTGTAATGATGCGGTGGCTGAAATTAGCTCTTAAGAGGAGAGGGACAATGCAGGCAGTCAAAAAAATTACTAGCAGCAGGCGCGACCGATCACTATCGATACTGTTACTGATGGTTTTGCTTTCCGCCTGTTCATCACAGGCTAAAAAGGATGCCCAGTGGGCCGAGAATCATGAGCTCTACAGCGGAACTGATGCCTCGGAATTTAGCAAGCTACTTGTTAAAGACGACGGCAATTTTGAAACACAAGGGAATACGTATTATACCAGTGGCGAACTGGACAAAGCGCTCTACGCCTACTTGCGTGCGCTGGCGGTGGATGAAAATAACGCAGACTTATATGTGAAAATCGGTACCATCCATCGCCAGCGTACTAACAAACGATTAGCGCAAATTGCCTTTAACAAGGCGCTGCAACTGGACAGCCAAAATGTGTGGGCAATGGAGAAACTTGGTTTACTAGCCCTTCGTGAGCGTGAGTACGAGGTGGCTGCAGAACATTTCCGTAGCGCCATCACGGTAGACAAACAGCGTCTTGAGGAAATAGCTTTAAGTCAAGGTGAAGTATCAACCATTTTTTACGATGAGAGATCGCCGTATCGTTCATACAATGGCCTTGGCATTGTGCTTGATTTGCAGAAAAGTTACCGTGAAGCCGTGGCGTTCTACCGAACGGCTGCCTTGATCAAACCCGACCAGGCATACATCGCCAATAATATTGGTTACTCATTCTACCTTTCTGATTTTTGGGATGAGGCTGAACTGAATTATAAAAATGCATTAAAGATAGACTCCAGTTATCAACAGGCGAATCGTAATCTGGCGCTGTTACACGTTAGACGAGCAGAATATAGTGAAGCACTTGCCACCATGTGGAGCTTATTGGATACCTCTGCCGCTTATAACACAGTGGGTTATCTCTGTATGTTGGTTGGGCAATTCGATGTTGCCGAGCAGTATTTATTGAAGGCTATCGATTCTTCCCCCAGCTATTACGACCTGGCATTTCAAAATCTGCAGAAGAATCAGACGTTGCAAAAATCAAATATGGCCTATAACTAGCATTCTTGTTGTGTGACATGGGTTCCATCGAGGAAAAAGGGGTCGGCGCCGGCGTTCAAACCGCTGGTCAAATGCTGTGTTATGCGCGGAAGTTAAAAGGGCTTTCGCATCGGGATGTTGCCAGCACACTCGGCTTGATGGTCAGCCATGTTCGTGCCATAGAAGCCAATCGTTACGATGCGGCGTTCGAAGGCAACTATTTCCAGAGTTGTCTCGAGGCTTATGCGGAATTGGTTGGCTTGGACAAAATTAAGATTCGCGATTTGTATCTATCGCAGACACCCCCCGTAGTCGAACCGGATTTGCTGCACCAGGAGCTGCACGGCGAACCGAAGACTTTCTGTAAAGCCATTTTTCCTGTTGCGGCGGTTGCCGGCTGTTTAGCGTTGAGTTTATGGGTCGTTTACCGTGGTTTAGATTCCCAACCGGGTTCCGTGGTGGACCCTAATAATGAAGCTGTCGTTAAACTAGAATCGGAATCCCAAGCAGGTAAGCTGGTTGAGCCGCTTGCGCATCGTGATAATGAGGAAAAATTGATTGTCAGTACCCCGCTAATTGATACTCCGGAACAGAAGCCTGCAATAGCGGATGCACCCGATTATATAGCAAAGGAATTCACACAAAATAAAACTCACAACCTGCCCGGTTCTGAGATTGCGCCCGCCAATGACCAGTCAACGTATACCCCTTTGATGGTTATTCGGGGTGCCGGTAATGTGCCTAGCTTTGTCCGGCCCCTAATCTTGTTACCTACCGAAAAATATGAACCATCAATCCGGCATATTGATTCGCCGCTAGATTCTTCGCTGATTCATAGGGCTACTACTCCCCAGTTACTCCCGGCAATTCTGTCTATTCCATCAAATCGACAGGTTGATAAAAATGCCTCAATGTTGGCGGTTGTGAGTAGTGCAACACCGCTGTCACAGCCAGAAGTGAAAAAGCTTGCAACGTCTGGCGCTGTTACCTCTGATCAAACTGGTCAGAGCGCTGGCGAGGGTGGGAACACGCAACTTAAGAAGCAACGCAGCATTCCTACGAAGATGGACGAGGTGGAAGCAGCTAATGATGCAGGCCATGGAGATACAATTGCTCATTCCCAGTGGGCGGGCAAAGACTCATACACATATAAAATGTTTGAACTTGCGATTGACTTTATTCAGTTCACCAAGGCTGTTAAGCTCTATGTAGCGGAGGCTTTCAACGATTTGAAGGAAGTTTTGCAAACGAAGTACGAATATACCGTCACACAACCATCTGAATTACCGGGATCTACCCGCAAATCCGATCGTGGTCGTGTTGAAAAAAATCGTTCGCCGCGTGTGGTTCGCGCTGGGCCAGCCTCATCTGCTACAAAAGAAATATTTGTCGAGGATGATGTCAGCTGGACCGTTGACGAGCAACGAGCGACCCCGGAACAGACCCAATCCACGGTCGATGTCTGGCAAATGTCGGATGCAGAGGTCATAAATAGTTATCTTGATTCACCGGAATAGGTACGATAACCGTAATCAGATAATTTGCCCAATAGTGCTCCCTATTTCAATTTGGACAAATTTAATCTGTTTAAAAATGCTGCTTAGTGGGTTACAAATTTACACGCTGCCTCTAGCAATTTCATTAATTGAGTTGGGTGACTAAGAAAGTACAATGCAGATAATCGAGAGTTATGTCTATCAGTATATGGGGCTGGCATTATTCCTCTTAATACCGGTGTACAATATTCACCGGCGCGCAGGCGTCACTCCGCTGTTAAGTTTCCTGATTTTTGTGCCATTCTACGGAATCATCATTTGCGCGTTAGTGCTCGCGAAGTCCAAATGGATGGATAGAGCGCAAGCAAAATCACAGACCTGACTGCGACTAATGACTACAGTCGCCGGAATGTCCTTTTTTATCAGCTTGCTGCTAGTGCCGTTGATCCTGCTGTATGCGTTTGGTCCTGTGTTGGAAAAAGCCGGCTTTTCAAAATGGTGGTCAATGCTCATTGTTGTTCCATTTGTAAATATACTTTCAATATGGCTCTTCGCTTTTCTCCGTTGGCCCGTTGACAGGGACGCCTGACTGCGGATATTTCTCGATTCCAAACTACCCGTATTCCGAATGCCGTAAACTCCTCGAACCTTGATGTTTCAGGATCAGCGGTAGCGCATTAGTGCTTCAAACTTGAAATAATTGCTCTGGATTCCTGTTGTTCGGTGGGCAGGTCGTACTCTTCAAAGGGAGCAATGGTTTGTTTAATAAATCGCGCATCGTCTTAATCTCGGCTGCTACCGAACTTTATTCGGTAAAATTCTTGCTCGGCTGCCTAATACCCATGCTGGTCGCCTGTTCCAGCACTCCATCCACAGAACAAAAGTCAAAGTTCGGTGAATCAACGTCAAATTTCAGCGACAAGTGGTCGCAACAGGATATCGATGAGACGGAAGTAATCGCCGACATGCATTATGACAATGGCGAACTGGACCAGGCGTTATACCTGTACCTGCGGGCTCTTGAAACAAATCCGAACAGTGCAGTGCTTTATTATAAAATTGGCCGCGTTCACCGCCGTGCCAGTAAGCCAAAGCTCGCCGCCCTGGCATTCGCCCAAGCTGTGGAGTTGGAGCCGGACAACATCCAGATATTGCAAGCAGCAGGGCAACTTGCATTGAGCGAGCGCAATATTGTCGCGGCCACGGAGTACTTGACCAAGTCGGTGCTTATTGATAAACGCCGATTCGACGGGGATAACGAACCCGAGCTAGATCAAAAATCGCCGTACAAAGCCTATATAGGTTTGGGCTTGATTGCAGATCTTAAAGGCGATCATCCGCGCGCCAAGGGTTACTTCGGTACCGCTTCGTTAATTCGCCCCGAACTACCAGAGATTGCCAACAATATTGGCTATTCCTGGTATCTTTCGGGACGCTGGAACAAGGCCGAGCAATATTTTCAGCGCGCCCTCGACCTTGACAGTCACTACGAGCTGGCGCGCCATAATCTCGCCTTACTTTATGTGCGCACTGAGCGCACGGAGAAAGCGTTGGCTATACTTTGGGAAGATAATAACCAGCCAAGTACCTACAACACGCTGGGATATCTCTGCATGCTCAATAGCAAGTATGTGGAGGCTGAGAAGTATTTCCAACTTGCTATCGATGCATCACCTGTCTATCACTCGCTCGCTAACGTGAATTTAAATAGAGCTCGGGCCTTAAATCGGCCAAAGCATCAATTGTTTTCGCCGTAAAACCGTTCGCGTATTACTTTTGGCGTTGGCTTGAATTGGCTTGGCAAATTGATCGAATGAGCCGCCAGTTGCTCCACGAAAAATCGTATATTTGGCGATGGGGGTCATATGAACGTAAATAGTTTTCATCCTGGAAGATTTGCAGTTGTACGGGATTTGTTTTCGCTACAGGTTGCGCGAATAAAAATATACGCTCCCTTGATCGCGGCGAGTGTTAGCTTTACAGGGGTGGTATACATCATTGCGGATGCGAATAACTTAGGTAACTATTTTAGTTTGATGTTGTACAGCAAAATTATTCTTATTGCCTGCCAAATTTCACTGTGCGTATTATTACTGGTTTATTTAGTACGTCTAGCGGTGATAGAAAAGGAAAAAAGTCCGCTACGGAGAATGGCTTACGGGTTTCGACAGCATGTATTAAATGGCACCAATATTTTGGAAGTAGCAATACCGGTAATATTCTTGCCCATATTCATGTCCGGCCTAACGTGTTTTAAAACCATGATTTCTATTCTTAATCCATTTTATCTGGACCCTTGGCTTGCTGAGTTTGACGCAGTATTGCACGGAGGATATCAGGCCTGGGAGCTCACCCATGCCATCGTTGTTGGCGCCGACGCGACATTCATCGTCGCCGTAATATATGCCGTTGGCTGGTTTGTCGTTATGTGGGGTTTTCTATTTTGGCAAACTTGTCGATTACACCGTCCGGTTGAGCGGCAACAATTTTTCACGGCATTCGTTCTTTGTTGGGTCGTTCTGGGTGCTGTTGCCGCCTTGTTTCTGTCGTCCGCCGGACCCTGTTATTACGCCGACGTTACCGGCATGGGTGACCTGTACGCGCCACTGATGGACCGACTGACAGCCATACAGAACGAATTAGTATTGCATGAAGATTTTCGTAGGACGGGACTGCGTGCCCTCGATACTCAAGGCGTGTTATGGGAGTCCTACACGACAGGCGAAGTCATAGTTGGCGCCGGTATATCGGCTATGCCCAGCATGCACGTAGCTATTGCAACGCTTTGCGCGCTAACAGCTTGGCAGGCAAACAGGATATTTGGTTGCATTATGATTGTCTATGTCCTTGTTATCGTTTTTGGTTCTGTTCATCTCGCATGGCACTATGCGGTTGATGCATATTTTGCAATTATTGGTACTTTTATAATCTGGCATTTTTCTGGCGGGTTCGCTCGATATTTTTGCAAAGATTTTGGAGATTCGACTTCGAATTTACGACTACAACCTACTGGGTAGCTTTGCAACTGATAGATATTTTGCCAGAAAACACATCCACAGACTCGCAACAGTTCAGCGCCAACCCGAGTTTTTGGATTAGCGGTAATGCAATGAAATAGCCAAGGATGAAAGAATTTCAGTGCTATACATTTTCCGGCCTGCGGGCCGTACGTTGGAAGGAGATTTTGAATTGGATGATATCTCACATAGCCGCTTAGACTCAGTGTCGACTGCTAGCGGCACGATTGCTCCCACATTAAGACAAGTATTAGTCGACTCATTTCCATTGAGATTTTTCTACATATATGCCGGGATAATTTGTTTTTTTGGGGCCACAGTGGCAGTTGTGACTAATCTATATGGGGCCGGGTTCACCGCAAGCAGTAATCTTTATTCTCCACCAATGCATTCGGCCCTGAAATTTTTCGTTGGGGGCTTTTTAGTGTGGCGGACATGTTATGTCATGTTTGCCATTCGTCCCGCACGGCTTTTCTATACCATCTGGATAGATCTAAAAAATAGCTTGCTGAGCTCGGGCCGGCTAATGTCTGCTTTACCCGTACTACTTTTGTTGACGATGTTTTTTTCCTTTTTTACGTCGGCCAAAAATCTAATTACTATCATTCAGCCATTTAATTTTGACCCTTTGCTTTCGGAGATAGACCGAACCATTCATTTTGGCAGGCATCCCTGGGAATGGCTTTTTCCTGTTTTAGGAACAGCGAAAACTACGTCCAATATTAGCCTTGCGTATAAGTTTTGGTTTCTGATCAAGTTTATGGTGTGTTTTTGGCAAGCATTTTCTACCTCAAGGCCGCAATTGAGAGCTCAATTTTTTGTAAGTTTTATTCTATGCTGGATTTTGGTTGGCACAATTATGGCGACCTTATTGTCTTCCGCCGGACCTTGTTTTTTCGCAAGCGTTTATCCTGATTTGCACAATCCTTATGGTGAATTGATGTCTTATCTGCGGACGTCAAATGAATTGTTTCCAGTGCATGACCTCTTTTCTATGGACTATCTTTGGAGAGCCTATGTTGCTAGAGAAAACGCGATATTCTCAGGAATTTCGGCGATGCCTAGCATGCACGTTTCAATCACTTGTCTTTTCGCTTTGTTAGCTTGGCGCGTAAACAGAATTTTGGGTATTTTGTTCACGCTATACCTGCTTGTGATTCTTGTTGGCTCGGTATTTCTCGCTTGGCACTACGCGGTCGATGGGTATATCGCTATCATAGTCACACTGGCAATTTGGTGGCTTGTGGGGCGCATATTCCCGCCTGACGACACGCAAGAACGCGCCGCGAGCTAGATGCAGCTGGCTTCTACAGGTAACGTGTTTATGAGCTATATACCAGCATTATTCATTGCGTGCTATCCCGCTATTTTTATTTATTCGCGATATAGCGAAACAGTGAGTGCAGTGAAACTTGCTGCTGCGCTGGCTGTTTCTGTTTTTTTCAGCTTGCTGCTGTGCGGTCTCGCTAAATTATTGTATCGCCGAAATACTCTGGCAGATAAGCGTAGCGGGCTAGCAGCAGCCGTGCTAGCAATTGTGGCAGTTAGCTATGGGCATCTCTTTAATAGCTTCTACATTGGCAGCCTAAATCTGCTGATTGATCTTGGAATTGCCAATCTGCCAGAAACCACCCTTAAATTTGGTTGGAAATTGATAATACTCGCATTTTTCCTCTGCTTTACGGCATGGAGTTATAGGAGGATCAGAAGTTGGACGGACGCTACAATCATCAGTCTAAGTAAAGCCGTAATGATTTTCAGCACCTTCTTTATTCTAATGCCAACACTAACGATTATTTCGAGTGCCGGTCAAACCCATGAGAAAAAACAACAAAGGCACCCTAATGCTGTTATAAATACGGAAGACTGTGAGTACTGTCGGTCTGACATTTACCATATCGTACTCGATGGTTATGCCCGTCAGGATATTTTGACCCAATATTACGGTTTTAGTAATCAGGATTTTCTCGACCAACTAGAGCAACTGGACTTCGCCGTTGTAAAGGATGCGCGATCTAACTATGCCTGGACATTTTTATCGCTATCATCAACACTGAATATGCAATATCTTGATACATTGGTAGATCAGAATGAAAATAGCTCTCGACATTGCAGCCAACAAGCCTACAAATTGATCCGCGAAAATCAGGTAGCTGATATAATTAAACAGTTTGACTATCAATATGTCCACATGAATTCAACCTGGGGTGCAACCTTATACAATGATCACGCGGACATTAGCTTTGACTGCAAGAGCAGCCCTCTGCAAGATGAGTTTTATCGCGTTTTGTTCGAAGGTAGCTTACTCAGAATATTTAGTGCCCAAGTTATCCAGGACATTGCCAGTTGCCACCTAAATAATTTTTCCTGGCTTACACACGATGCGCCGCGTATAAAGGGTAATAACTTCGTGTTTGCCCATTTTATCCTGCCACATCACCCGTATCTTTTCGATAAGAATGGTCATATCTTACGCCATGCCGATCTTTCGGATCAGTTTCAGTTCCAAAAAAAATTATGGGGTGATCGTGTCGGCTACTTACAGCAGCTCCAGTTCGTTAATAAAAAAGTCCTTGAGGCAGTGGAGCAAATTATCAAGTCGAGTGAACATCCGCCAATTATTATTATTCAGTCTGACCATGGCCCACAGCTTATCGCAAAAGACGGCAAACGGGATATCAACTTTGACGAAGGTCGCTCGGGAATTTTACTGGCAATTCTGGAACCGGACCCAAAGGCAGAAGTGCCAGTTAAATCCAGCGTTAATATCTTTCCCTATTTACTCAATACTTACTTCAACCAGCGCTATGCAATCCGACCCGATAAATATTTCACGTCGTCGCATAAATCACCCTGTGACGTGGAGGAGGTAACTTTCTCATACTGATAACGCGTTCTTAGGCCGCCAACAATAACGTCACTCCGGCGGAGCCTGTAAAACTTACTGAAACGAAAGGCCGCCCAAAATTAGCCTGGTGGTAATCAGGATGGGGCAAACCCAAAGCCAATAAGGTGTCTAAGGGGTCCCTATTCAGCATCCCTATTCTGATTTTCAGCTGTGTCCGCCGGCAACTGGGGCTCTGCTTTGCCAAAGAAGACTTTTATCCGGTGCCAATATATTTTTACCGTAATACTTAGACTTAACAAACCTGCAATAGCCATCTGTAAGATCATACTTCCCGTCCCGGGATCCAAATATGCGTACACCGGCACTGAGGTTGATAGGAATACAAGTATCAAAACCTGGCAGAAACGTCTCATAGGTAATACCTTAATAACTGATAGGTAGTAAAAAAAGGATAAACTACAAGTGGGACATTATCCAGTCGCAGTCTTTTCCAACATGAAATGAGTCTGAAGAAGGGCCGTGTTTCTACTATGAAATGAGTCTGACATAACCTCCAACCCCGTTCATGATATGAGTATAAAAACTATCATGAACGCTGAAGATTTAATCACCATTGCTCAACTCAGCGTCTTTCTCGAAGGCACCTAGCCTGTCGCCTTCGAGGTCGTCGTTGATAAGGATGCCCGTTATCAATGGATTCAGAAAACCCTGGTCAAATTTCACTATCTGACGCTGAGCAAACAGGACAAAGGCGTACTGATCCGCTACCTCATGAAGGTCAGCGGGTATTCGCACCAGCAGATCACCCGCTTGGCCAGGCAATACCGTGACACCGGCCGGCTGGTACGCCAGCAGCGCACCGCCAATGGCTTCTCACGGCGCTTTACCAACGAAGATGCCCACTTGCTGGCGGCGATGGACGAACGCCACAACACGCCTAACGGGCTGACGATGAAGAAGCTCTGCGAGCGAGCCTATACGCTGTTTGTTCAAGACGAATACCAACGGCTCGCCTCGATCTCCTTGGCCCACCTGTACAACTTGAGGAAGTCCAACGCCTACTTTCGTCACCGGCGCAGCGTAGAGAAAACCCGTCCCAGGTCGTCTCACAACGGCGCACGACGCAACCCCCAGCCTAATGGTCAGCCCGGCTTTATCCGAATCGATACGGTCCATCAGGGCGACTGGGACAAGCAAAAAGGGGTGTATCACATCAATGCCGTGGATGAAGTGACGCAGATGGAAATCGTCGTCAGCGTGGAGAAAATCAGCGAGCGCTACCTCATCCCCGCGCTGCAACAGCTACTGGAAGAATTTCTCTTCGCCATCCTGGGCTTCCACTCCGACAGTGAGAATGTAATTGCCGGTTCCTTCTGGTGGTCTGACCTTGTAAATGTTAGACATAACCGGGTTAGTGGGGCCGGTCGCCCCTGGGTGGCCTGACTCACACTCTGATCGACCTAGTTGTCTTTCCCCGGACTTGTCGGCCACTCGAGGGCTATCGGCTGAGGTTCCGACCTCACCCGATTTCGTGACCTGATGAGAGCATGACCTAAAGCGCCTCTTCACTGTCGTGTCCGGTTCGGTTTGAGATCGGTACCGCACTTTTTTGATTCATTGAATCCAAAGGAGGCGACATGAAAAATTTAGCAGCCGAAATCCCAATTGTTGTCGGTGGGGTCGATACACATCAAGACTTGCATGCAGCTGCTGTGGTTAGTAGCGATGGATCGGTTCTTGGGAGCGAGTCCTTTTCAACGACGCGCGCAGGTTACCGAGCCATGTTGCGTTGGTTTTGTTCCTTCGGTGAGTTAGCGCGGGTGGGGGTTGAAGCCACCGGCACCTATGGCGCCGGCATAACCCGACATCTTGCACTGGCTGGTGTTCCAGTCCTTGAAGTGACCGGGCCAGATCGTTCGCTGAGGCGAGCAAAAGGTAAAGACGACGAATTGGATGCGGTAGCCGCGGCACTGGCCGCACTTACCGGTCAACGCGTCCAGGTTGCCAAGGACCGTAGTGGTGCAGTAGAAGCTCTGCGTGTGCTACGCACGACTCGCAAAACGGCAATAAAGTGCAGACGAGCTACGCTTCAGCAGTTACATAACACTATCGTCGCGTCTCCGGATGAGGTACGTGATCAGGTCAGGAGTCTGACACGAATGCAATTGCTGCGTGCTTGTGCGTCCTGGCGACCAGATACGCTGGGTTATCGGGACCCAATCGTGGCGACCAGGATTGCGCTCAAATCCCTATCGCGCCGTGTTCTTGACTTAGCTGATGAAGTGGCCGATTTGGATCGTCTGATTGAGCCATTAGTC